>NZ_JBHSZV010000001.1:0-30030 GCF_042663045.1 Halobacillus seohaensis
ATTAAAAACAACGCCATGATGGTCCCACCAAGTTTTAGAACAACGTTATTCATCTTATGTCTGATCCTCTGGTGTATTAAATCTGTAACCCACACCCCAAACCGTCTTTATAGGGTTATAAGAAAGTCCCATTTTTCGGAGTTTCTCCCTTATATTTTTTACATGTGTATCGATAGCTCTTAAATCACGAAATTCACTTGGTGACCAAACTCTATCTAGTAGAATTTCTCGAGTAAACACTCGCCTTGATTGACCAGCGATTAAATAAAGAATATCAAATTCTTTAGGAGTCAACTCAATTAGGGTTTGAAAAACCTGAACCTCTCTACTTTCTCCATTGATTAATAAGTTTTCAAAGTGTAATAAACGATCATTAGACTCCTCATTTATCATCTGGCGGCGAAGCAAGGCGTTGACTCGGGCAACTAATTCTTCAGAAGCAAATGGTTTAATTAGATAATCATCCGCACCAAGATTCAAACCATGGACTCGATCCTTAACGTCATTTCGTGCCGTTAACATGAGAATAGGGACTTGTTTAATCTTGCGTATGGTTGAACAAACTTCCCACCCATCAATATCTGGGAGCATGATATCCAGAACTATTAAATCGTATGGTGTCTGCTTAGCCATCTTTATGGCTTCATTCCCATCCTTGGCTTCATCAATCTGAAATTTCTCTTTAGATAGATAGATCTTAACTAAATTTCTCATGTTCCACTCATCATCAACAACAAGGATTTTGTTATCCATCTAAACCCCTCATTTTTATTTAATAGTAATTTATAGATTTGTGTTATCTGTGAGTATTGAAAACTTATATCTTTATTTTCCACTTAATTGTAATAGTAATACCATGTCTTCACATTTCAACGAAAACCATTAATGAGTGATTGCTATTCCTTCATCCACACTCTGCTCCCAAGTTTCCCCTTCATCATGTGAAAAATAGATATCTCTCTTTTTAGTGGCAAAAACTAATTCATTGTTATGGGCAGGGTTTTGTTTCACATAAGTTATTACATCATCTTTCAAATCAGGAATAGACAGTTCGTTAATTTCATTCGTAGATAGGTTTAATTGTAAAAGCTTTGCAACATTCGACTCAGTGGCTATCAACAAGTTGTTCTGGTGGTCAAAAGAAACGGCTGATACAGCCCCTGAAACAGGTAGTTTTTTGAAACTATTTCCATAGTTATCTGATAAGAAAATGCCTTGGTTTGTGCCTATAGTTACGATTCCTTGTTTTGTTGGATGTGCTGCCAATCCAATAGCCTTCCCTTGAAGCCCCTTAAGTTCACTTTGGGTCCATGTCTTTGCTTCATCTACAGAATAATAAAATCCCGTTTGATCCATTTGTGAGTTTTCAGAAGGGTTAAATACATAGATTTCTCTTGTATCATATCCGACAGTCATTCCATGAAAATCAATTTCTCCGTATAAACCCAATTGTTCGAGTGTTTTTCCTTTATCTGTACTTTTGACTATACCAAGAGGATTGGCTAAGTCCGAACCAGGTGCAGGGTGCCCACTGCTAAAAAATCCATCACTAAACATAGAAAAACCCATGTAGTCGTGGTTGTCTCCTTCTTTCGGATTAGTCCAAGAACCGTCCTTGTATACTCTTAGCCCATCATGTGCTGGGACATATAATTCTTCTCCATCACTTGTATAGCCTAAACCATGAATATGCTTAAATGTTATTTTCTCTTCTTTATTTACGTTTGCAAAAATCACAAGAGGAATTACTGATAATAAAGACACAATAAGGACCCATTTATAAATGGTGCTTTGCTTAGATAAGGAATTACGTTTCTCTCGATTGTCTTTTGTTTTTAGATTTAACTTTTTCATTTTTGATTTAACTAAAACAAATAGAACTAGAAAAATTACGACTATCAATAGCGATGCTGCTATACCATAATTCCAATAATTTGTAATTTCTTCACCAGCATGCTCTTCTGTGCCATGAGCAAGTACGTTAAATGGGATAAAAAATAAGATTAAACCTGTTATTAAAGATAATATTGACTTCTTCATTATTTTCTTTGTTCACTCCTAGTTAGTTAATTTAATATAAAACATTTACTAGCTTACACAAAAAGTTTGAGGAAATTATGTAGTTTGGTTCCAACAAAGCAATTTCAAAATGCCATCGCTGAATACAACCAAGCAAATACATACACGCCTCCTGGTGAAAAGTCTTTATCCGAATCTACTAAACTAAAGATAAAATTGAATATTTAAAAAAAGAATCGTCCCATTCTAAAACAGACGATTCTTTTTTTATGTTAATTTATCTAAAAGATCGTGTAATTCAACGAGTGGATAAAAACAGAATCTATTCTTACTGCAATTTCATTTATAGACTAGACCCCTTCCTCCATTTAAAACCCCGTCCATCCTCCGAAAAACTGGTTTGTTATAAAGGAAGTCAATTGCGTCATCCACCCAAAAAATAAAAAGATACCCATGAAAATCATGGCATAACCTCCGAATTTCACAACCTTCCTATTATGCCTTTTAATCCATTTTAAACGTCCAATAAACAGTGCCATGATTATAAAAGGAATAGAAAAGCCTAATACATAACTGATCATATAGATCACTGCTTGATCTGGAGACGACACACCCATAGCAATAACCGCGGCAAGGATGGGACCCGTACATGGCGTCCACCCCGCGGCAAAAGCCATTCCCACGGCACTCGATCCAATATAACCTTGAGGGCGATTCTTAAAAGAAACCTTATAATCTTTCATTAAGAGTCCAGGCTTAAAGATTCCAACGGTGACAAGACCCAAAAAGATAATTAAAATGGCACCCAGTTGTCGGATTAAGTCATCGTAACGAATAAACCACCCCCCAATCCACGAAGTAGAAAAACCTATGGCGATAAAGATAATTGAAAATCCAAAGAGGAAAAATAACGTATGTAAAAGAGGTTGTTTTTGAGACAACAAATTTTTAGTTTTCAATTCATCAATCGACATCCCTGTTATGTAAGATAGAAACGCTGGATACAATGGTAAGCAGCAAGGGGATATAAATGATAAAAACCCGGCGCCGAACGCCAACAGTATATTGACATCAGCCATTTGGATTCCTCCAATCATCAGGTTGGATTCTCTTCATATAGCCGGAGATTTCCTTTTCCGTCATTCCAGCCGTAATACGATCCACAACTTGACCGTTTTCATCAATTAAGAAGGTCACCGGAATCGGACCAATTCCATAAGCATTTAGTAGATTTTCACCCCTGTCCATTAAAACTGGGAACGTCATCCCTTTACGATCAACGAAAGCTTGTACTGCAACAGTAGTCTCCCCTACATCGACAGACAAAACCTGAACACCCTTGTCTTTGAAGACTTGATATTGATTTTCGATATAAGGCATCTCCTCTTCACAAGGTTTACAGTACGTTGCCCATACATTTAAGAATACCCCTTGTCCTCGGTAATCGCTCAATTGAACGGTTTCGCCAGAGAGTGTTTCCAATTTGAAGTCAGGTGCCATGTCCCCTGCGTTAACAAGACCCGAATCCTTAGTGAAATTTTGGTATAAAACAAACCCGATTAGAAGGACGAATATGCCCAATATCGAAACACGCATTATTAATCGTTTCTTGCGATTTTTCACTACATGACACACCTTTCTGAACTTTCTTCACCAATATTACCCAAAAATATTTCTATGGGAATTATAAACGAATTTTATGTGGAATTTGTGTGAATTCATCCAAATAGTTAAATAATGAATCAAATGGATCCGTTGCCAACCGCTGGAGGGACACCTTTTTTTTAAACATTTATTGGTTGCAACCTGAGGTAGGGAACAAAAACCTAGTACCTTTCCATATCCTTAGTGATTTAACTACGCTTCGATGATAGTTTAAATCTTAGACAACCAAATTAGATACTTCATATTGTTAAATATCACCAATAATACAGTACCGGTAGAACGTTATGTAAAAGACGAAATCAATGATGAAGAATATAAACAAATACGTAAAGTAATTGAAGGAAGATAAAAAATATTTCAGTACCAACTTCAATGTGATAAGTATCTATGCATTATTTGTGAAGAAAATATGGAACAAGATTGAATTTACCCATTTAATATGAAGGCTATAATTTGAATTTGTTTCTTACATAAAAACCCAAATGTGATTAACATTTGGGTTTTTGCATACTATTCAACTATGAATTTACCTACCATACCAGTTTCTTTATGGCCTGGAATACTGCAGAAAAATTCAAATTCTCCTTTTTCTTGAGGAATAAATTTAACCCGCACCGTTTGGCCGGATTTTGCATTCATATGAATGTTTTTAGTTTCTCCTTCGTGACCACCGTCATGATCACCGCTCGCATACGATTTTTTAACACCCAACATTTTATCTAAGAAAGATAATGATTCAGGATGATCAGCCATTTCGCTCATATAAGTGATTTTTATATCCAACTTTTTTTGAGTTAAATCATGGAACATTTCTCCGTCATTGTTTAAAACGAGTTCATATTCCTCTCCCTTTGTTAATGTGATTTCTTTCGGGTCATAGCCCATTTCAAAGGCCGAAACATCTATAACATGATCATCTTTCTCAGAGCTATCTTTTTTCTCTGGTTCACTTTTTTCATCCGCCTTGCTTTCTTGCTCCCCAGTTTCTTCTGTCTCTATTTCTTCTTCAGATGATTGATCCTTGGCAGCTTCATCAGATGTTGAACACCCTGCTAGTAAACCACCTGCAATAAGGAGTGCCCCTGCCAAAAAGATTAACTTACGTGCGATCATTTGCCTTCCTCCTTGTGCGTGAATATATCGAATGTCTACATTATAATTGTAGCCAAAACATTTGATTTCTTATAGTAGAAATAGGTGCACTTTAAAAAGAGGAAGGTAGTATTTATAATGGTACTGCTAAGTGGTTGATCTCGTTCTTTTTTACTATTATTTTTAATTATATTTCTATCTTATTTAAATTATTGTCTACTTACTCTCCTATGAGTCCCTCTTTTATAGCAAAGGATGCCGCTTGATACCTATTGTTCACATGAAGCTTCTGCAGTATGTTCCCGAGGTGTTTTTTCACCGTATGCTGGCTAATAAATAACTGCTCTCCAATTTCTTCATTAGAATGACCTTTCACCACAAGTTCCAGTACATCCATTTCTCTATCACTCAAGTTATATTGAGAACCTTTTTGACTTTGAAGTTGCTCAGCCATACACTTAAATTCATGCAAAAGTTTATTGGCTAATCCGGGAGAAAAAGAAGCTTCTCCTTTTAACACTCCATGAATATGAGCAAATAATTCATCTAGATTCATGTTTTTTAACAAATAACCATTCGCTCCGTATTTAATGGACGTATATAAATCTTTTTTTTCATCTGAAACAGTTAACATGATTATTTTGACTGCTTTATTGTGCTCACGTATTTTTTTTACCGCTTCTAAACCACTACATTCAGGCATTTGGATATCCATTAGCACTACATCAGGTTCCATATTTTCTGTATGTTCCACAGCTTCTAATCCATTTATTGCCTCTCCAATGACCTTCATGCCTTCTTGTAAATTCAATAACTCTACAATACCCTTACGTAAAATTTCATGATCATCACAAACTAATATTTTTATTTTATTCATCATGCTCTCCTCTCTAAGGTATGGACAAAGTAATTCGTGTCCCCTCCCCTCTTTTGGTGTCTATGTGTAAGCCCCCCCCAAATAAATTCGCTCTTTCTTTCATAATTTCCAATCCATAATAATGTCCTTGATGACCTTCAGCATTTTCGTAATTAAATCCATTTCCATTATCATCTACCTTTATTTCCAATCCTCCGTCCCTCAGTTGGGCTGCTTTAAGAGTTATCTTAGTTGCATTGGCATGTTTTTTTACATTTGATAAAGCTTCCTGAATAATACGAATGAGATGCACTTTTGCATCTTGTGATAAGTTGTGATTGTCATTAGTAAAGGAGTCATCAAGCAATAGGTTTATTTTTATCCCCGTCTGCCTTTCGAAAATGCCGACATAATTAGCCAGAGATTCATTAAATGACTGCTGCATTTGAAACGGAGTGCGCAAGTTAAATAGATGATGCCGTATCTCATGATAAGCTTCGTTAGTCAAACTCTCTAATTCATTCGCTAACTTTTGCAATTTTACAGAATCGATGCTTTTTCCTTTATTGGAAAGGATAAGACTCTTTAGTACTTGTAATTTCATAGAGATCGAACCGATATCTTGAGCCAAACCATCATGCATTTCACGAGCTAACCGCTCTCTTTCCTCTATTATCGTGACTCCCTTAAGTTTTTGGTATAACTGACTATTTTCTATTGTAATTGAGAAGATTTGTTTAATACTCTTCACTAATTCCTGTTGCTGTATAGAGGATCTGATCTTTTCAGCTCCTTCTGCAATAATGAATCCCAAATTCTCGTCATTGCTTTGAAATGGAACAATTATCTTACCTTCTATGAACTCAAAATCCTCCCAGCATTTTTTCTTTAAGAATGCATAATCAGGGAGATCAACATTTTGAGTAGAAGCAATTAAGGAATACCCCCCCCAACTGGAGGTCCGAAGTAAGATAGCTACATCAGATACAGTTAATAATTTCTGAATTTTATGTGAAACTGTTTCGAATATGGTTTGAGCATCACGAGTGCTCAATTCACGAATAGTGGCCATCTCATTTGATATTTGGTACAAAATTTCTGTCTCATAATGTTTCTGAGTGGCTTCTGCATAAAGCTCTTTTATTACATTTTCCATCTGCTTTCTTTCCGATAGGTCCCTTGCTATAACAGCAATTTTATCTAGATCATTCATAAACGACAACGTCAGACTCACAGGAACGTTAATTCCACCTTTCTTTTTTAGATAACTCTCAAAAATACGAGAAGAATCAGTTTCTCTACTATAAAAATCTAGTTCGAAAGAGGGCAGAGAATTATTAAAAAGCATTTCAAATGTAAGTGAATAATCTAAATCCCATCCACTTAACGTTTTTGCTCCCTGATTCATATTTAGAACTTTTCCCTTTGAATTAAAGACGAATATCCCATCAACACTGTTATCAAACATGGCCTTTGCTTCAATTTCTTTTTGGTACGTTTGAAGTTCTAATTTTTCTAAAGTATGAAAAATCTGATGTGAAATGCTAATGGAAACGACGATAAAAAGAATTGAAGAAAAGAGAATATCTATATTTTTTGACAAATAATCAATTAATACATAGTGTCTAACTAATTCATAGCTGACAATGAAAAAACTAGTGACTATGATTGCCAGAACTTTATATTTTGTATATTTTTTCAATAGTTGTCACACTCCACCTATGATATGAATTACAATAAAATCAGACGTTTCACCCATTAAATCATATCACTCTTAGATTACCTACTTCACCGGATCACCCCCTGAAATTGGACAATACAGTGACTTATTTTTAAATTACACATAGTTCCTTTGATTTTCTAGTAATTGCTACTGCGCATTCGCATTCTAGCCTTGGAATAAGCCCTTGGTATGGGACATCGCTAGGGCTTATCCAAGGCTAGACGGTCTCAGCTTCTTGTGTAATCTTTCCATTATGATGAGTTTGGTAAAGTAAGGTTTGAATACTGGCATGCATACGGCGCTCATTGTAAAATTGGATATACCACACCAAAGCTTCATAGGCATGCGCATAACTTTCAAATTCCTCTCGCTTGAAACACTCATCTTCAAGAAGACGGTGGAACGATTCGATATGAGCATTCGCATTTTTTGGGTAGAATCCGTTCATGCTCCACGCCGAAGTCATCACAGGCCGCCCCATAAGCGAGGGAAGTGAATGGAGGCGCATTGTCGCTACGAATAGTCAGTTTCCTTTGATCATCATTAAACCACTGACGCTTAAATAGAGCCCGTTGAAGTGCCTGAGCTGCTTGTTTCGCAGTACACTCTAGTCCAATATGATAGTCTATGATACTACGATCATACACATCGATATAGGGTAGGACAAAAAAGAATCGGTCTTCGCCTAGATATAGCCATACTTCACATCAACTTCCCACAACTGGTTGGAACCTGACACAATGCGGTTTTTCGCCCGCACACGAGGATGTTTATGAGTTCGCTGACGTTGCGGATACAAACCTTCTTCTTCTTCTTCATCTTATTAGGGATAAATTGTATGTTTTATTAGATTGAAGAAAACAGAGGGTTTTTATACTCTAAAAAGCCCCTTTTTGATGTTGGACAGTAAGTGAGAACCTCTAAATAAGTGCTATCTTCATCCCCAACCAGAATGCTTTGTTGCGTAGGATGGTTAATATACATGCTAAACTAATATCTTCAATATAAGAATATCTCCAACATTTCTACGCTTGGCTGGATTTAGTTCAATAGGATATTAATTTTTAATATACAAGAATGGACAATAACCCTAGCATGTAGACGTTAAACCATTAAATCCGAAAGGCGAGACTTACCCCTACAAATGGAAAACTCCTGACCAAGAAGACGTCATAGAATGATCATCCAGTGAACTACAGGAACTCACAAAGAATACGATGCAAGAATGACTATATGACTCTTTATCTAAACCACCCAAGCAACCGAACAGATACTGGTACGAATGAAAATCCCCATGAACTCCCCCAGACTTAAAGCTGGAAGGTTTGGTTAGTGTTTACTTCTTTACGTTGACGCTAAGCTAAACTTAACAATATGTTCAGTACTGGTGAAGGTTAGCTTTAATGAATGGTGTACCTTGTATAACTAGCTGATATAGTGGAGAATATAAGCCTATAAGTTAGATGAACATTGATTGTTATAAAATGGAGGTGATAATAATGGACAGGAAAGGAAAAGTGCAAAAACAGAAACAGTCAAACAAAAATCCTGCGGATTATTACAGTACCGAGGAAAAGATGAACCGTACACCACGTCCTGTACCTCAACCAAAAGACTATGAAGAAATAGAGTATTGATCATACCATGTGACACCCGTATCTTAGCGAGTGTCACATTTTTTATTATAATAAGGACTCGTCTAATCTAAAAGCCGTTTGATTTTCAGTAATCAAGTATGGAATGTAATACTTTCTCGTCTAGGTTTTTAACGATTTCGGTCAATATTAGATAATACTGTCTATAATAGTGAAATCCAATGGTTACAAGTTGAGAAATGGGATAAAAAGAGAAGACGTGGCAAAAATAGTAACTCCTTGTAGTCGAAGGAGAACACGAAGCAATTATCTCCGACGAACTTTGGAATATTGTCCAAGCCCGCAGACAGAGTAAGTCTTTTAAACAGCGTCAATCCCACGAGCCTTTCCTATTAAGTAGTATCCTAAGATGTCTTAGGTGTGGTCAAGGCATGGTTCCATCTATCACTACCTATACTCGAAAAGATGGAAGTAAACGAAAACACCGCTATTATGTATGTGGTGTTTTCCACAATAAAGGGTCACCACATCACTTTGGTCTTCTTTTCGAAAAAGAGATAAGTGAATATAAAGACCTCCCCTAAATTACTCTAAGAGAGGTTTTTAGCTTGAAAATCTTTATTCATTGATAACTTCTTTTAATACATCACGCATTTCAGGCGATTTCATAACATTAACCATAACATCTTTCATTTCCGGTGTACTCATAATATCAACCATTGTGCTTCGCATTTCTGGTGTATTCATGACTTCAACCATTTGTTCTTGCATTTTAGGGCTTGCCATAACATCGACCATAGCTTCTTGCATTTCTGTTGTCATCATCATATCAGCTAATATTTCTGGTGACATTCCTTCGTTCATCATACCTTCATCAATATTTTCTGCTGTATTATTTGTGTTCATCATTCCGCATCCTGATAAAGTAATTGTTATCAGTCCTATTAGTAAAAAAATGTTTTTCTTCATTTTATTCCCTTCTTTCACTACACTATTATTTAATAAATTAACCCTATATATAATATTTCAAACTAGGTGCAATACAATGCATCATTAGCGTTGTATTAATATAGATAGAAAATTCGGCATTATTACTTTTTGCTCTTTGAAGTCAAAAAGAGCATCCCTACCTAAACAGGCGATTCTATCCATTGGGTAGTTTTATAAAGTTAAAACTAAAACAACAACGACACCACTCTAATCAAGTAAAGTGATTTTCCAAGTTTTGGTTATTATGGCCAGATGAGCGAAAACCGCTGCCAAAATCTCTGAATCCATCGCCCAATATTTCCGAAATAATTGGGGCACTGAACATTTTAAAGCCCAAGTGAACCTAATACCAGCTCGGTTTTTGATTATTACTTTTAAGGTTGTTTATTGAGAGACGGCAAAGTTTCATTTAATCGAATAGCTGCTATTAGCCCTGCACTTAATGGTAATAAAGCTACTAATCCAATCGCCCAATTGACATTTAGTGTATCTGTTAACAATCCTGCAAATAAGGCCCCAAATGCATATCCACTATCTCGCCAAAAACGGTAAACCCCCATTGATGAAGCTCTCCATTCTGGTTGTGCTACATCACTAATTGAAGCTTGTAGGGTTGGATATACCAGTGCGGTTCCTAAACCTAAAAGAATAGCTGCTATGAACCAAAGGCTATATTGGTTTACAAATAAAATCATCCATAGAGAAAGGGCCTGAAGCCACATCCCACCAACAATTAACCATTTTCGTCCGATTTTATCACTTAACGCTCCAGTGAATAGTTGGAAAAATCCCCATGAAGCTGGATAAATAGCAACTAACACTCCGATTTGTGATACGGTTAAGCCAACTCCTGTAAAGAATAACGGAAAAAGTCCCCAAGCCATACCATCTTTAAGGTTTGTGCTTAACCCTGCAAAAGTGATACTAGATAAACTTTTATTCTTAAATGTAGTTGTTTTGAAAACTTCTTTGGCAGATAAAGTCCGTCCATTATTTTTGGATGATTTTGTTTGAAGCTTTATATGTTCTTCTGTATCCCTTACAAGTAATGATAAGATAAAACCAATTACAACAATAATAATACCTAAATAAAATGGTTCCGGGCGGTTAGAGAAATTTGTTGCAACAAAACCAGAGACGGCAGCCATTACAGCTACCCCTACATACCCTGCAAATTCATTTAACCCAACTGCCAATCCCCGTTGCGTAGGCTTCGATATATCAATTTTCATATTTACAGTCATGGACCAAGCTAACCCTTGATTGATACCTAAGAAAATATTTGCTATTACAATCATCCACCATGAAGTTGCAAATATAACCAGTAAAGGAACTAATAGTCCAATACTCCAACCGATAATAAGGACTTTCTTTCTTCCTAATCGTTCTGCAATGGCACCAGCGAAGTAATTCACAATTGCTTTTGAAAATCCAAAACTAATAATAAAAGATAATGCCGCACTTGCTGACGCTAAACCAAAGTCTTCTTCACCAATAATAGGGAGAATGGTTCTTTCCAAACCAACCATTGAACCGACAAAGAAGTTCGTAACAACTAAAAGTATGAAATTTATTAAATTCTCTTTAATTCCAATTTGTACTTTGTTCAAACCATTCACCTCCCAAAAAGGGAGAACCAGAAAAGAGGTTCTCCACATTATTATTTTCCTTGGTTAGTTTTTCTCCTCTCTTTAAAACCTTCTGGTTGTGGTGGTACGTTAGATGTCATAAAACCAACAAATTCCTTCTCGTTATCGAATGTTAATGCTTCATTGTGACGTTTTTCAAACCCAACGGTTGAAGAAGGTTTACCACTTAAACCACGTCCGCAAACTGAGCCTGAAAATGCCCCCGGAAACAATTCAATATGGTCCTCTAATTGAGTAATCTTTTGTATGCTTTGATACAAATCTTTTGCTCCTTCTTCTACAGACACAGCCAATTCAGTTCTTCCGGCATCCCCAACCATTAACGTGTGACCAGTTAAGACGAACCAAGGTTCATCAGCTCTACGTTTATCTGAAACCACTATAGAAATGTGTTCTGGTGTATGACCCGGTGTATGCAAGAATTTTAGTAGTGTATTTCCTGCTAATAATTCATCCCCATCTTCAACTGAAGTAAAGTCATAACTTGTATCTGCTGAAGAATGAAGTACATATTTTGCACCTGTTTTTTCAGCTAATTTTCTTGCACCTGATACATGGTCAGCGTGAATATGTGTATCAATGACATAAACAATATTCATGCCTAAATCCTGAGCTTCCTTTACATAAAAATCAACTTGGTCTTCTAGTGGGTCTACCACTACCCCTTGTGATTGACTTCCGCAACCAAAGAAATACGATGCTGCTACTGGATTAGTGTGTAAATATTGACGAAATAACATTTTAAAAATCCTCCTTAGAGTTAATGGATATATTCAGCTTGTTTCCACTCATGAACCCCTTCTTCCATACGATAAGCTTCGTATCCAAGTGAGTTTAAAGTTTCTACAGCTTGTGTCGCAAAAGCACAATATGGCCCACGACAATAAGCGATTACTTTTTTGTCTTTTGGAATAGAGGAAATATGCTCTTCCAAGTCTTGAACAGGTATAGATAGCGCTCCCGAAATATGTTGATTTTTATATTCATCATCTGGTCTGACATCGATTAGAACAGCCTCGCCTTCTTGAATCTCTTTCAACATATCTTTAAGTTGCACAATTTTAATCTTTTCATTTCTTTCTATATAGTCTTCTCTAACGCGTGTAATATCACTAAACTGCACTTCAGTTAAGTTTTTAACCGAAAGCAAGAGATCAACTACGTTATCATCTGCTAAAGAATAAAAGACAAAGTTTTTATCCTTCCTAAATTTCACTAATTTTGCGTCAAGCAGTGACTGAAGGTGTTTCGAAGTATTTGCCACAGACATATTCGCTTCTTTAGATAACCTCTCTACTGTTTTGGGTCCTTGTGATAAATAATCTAATAACTCAAAGCGCTTTGGACTAGAAAGAGCTTTGCTAATTCGAGCGAATTGACTGTACACAAGGTCTTTAAATTCTCTAGGTTCCAAATCATCACCCCTAACCAATTCAACTAATTGATTGAATAGTTGAATTTTATAATATATAATTTAATTTGTAAAGGGTTAGCAAATTATGGAATGTAGATAAAAATTTGATGTTTTTATTATTCACAAAAAGAAGATATAAAATGAGATATAGAGAGTCTGATTTTCCAAATGAGGAAATGTGGAATAATTTATTTGACCCAATATATTCATATTGCAGACATTGGAGCTAACGAAAGAAAATGAATATTGGTTGTGGAACATTTTTAATCCCGGCAGCCCAGATTGTTAAAGGAAATTCTATTGGTGTTGAAATAGAACAAGCGCATCTATACGTTTTTTCAAACCTTAGACTTTTTTATGTGCTAATTCATTTGACGTGATGTAGTATTTCTAAACGGTATTTGAACTATATTAACCTTATGGCATCTCCCGTTTTGGAACTTGTTTGCCTGGCAATTTTCCTATTCCATTTAGAAAAGAGAGGCTATTCTTATTTTTTAGAGGGTCTTTCCTTTTCAAGAGAATTAAGTTTGACAAAAAAAAGTAAAAGGATATATTATTAGTAAGTGATTACTAACATTCACAAATATAATGAAAGTTATTACTAACAAACATGGAGGGGAATTAATGAGGGTACTGAAAACAATTGCAAACAGGACCGTAAAGAATCCAATAAAAGTAATAACGATTACTATAGTTGCTATATTACTGTTTGCCATCGGGGCACAGCAGGTGGAAATGGCAACAGGAAACAACACACTTATTGAGGAAGACACAAAGGTTTATCAGAATAATCTTACCTTGGAACAGGAGTTTGGCGGCGAATCAGTAATTGTGATTTATGGAGCTGACAGTGAATCCGATTTGCTGAAACCTGACACGTTTAAGCAAATGAAGGATCTCGAAAGCCAGTTAAGGTCACAAGATGGTATTTATTCAATAGTCGGCTCTCATACGGCTGTTCAACATATATCCGAAAATAAAGCAAGTAAATATGAAGAAGGCCTTACGGAAATGGCTGACGGGCTTGCAGAAATGGGGGGGGGATTGGAAGAAATCAGTACAAATATCGAGGAAAATGCTTCAAACCAGTCAAGTTTCCCGAATTTTGGATCCAAAATTTCTGAAATGGAAAAAGGCATCGATAAAATGATCGAAGGACAGAAAAAAATGGAGCAGGGAACAGGGAAATTAGTAAACAGCTATTCCAGCATGGGCAGTCAACTCAAGGATGTTGCAATGAAACTTCAGCAATCCTCCACACAAATGGATAAGGCCGCTGCAGGGAAACCGGCACAGCAGAAACAGGCAGCAGAGTTGAAACAGATTGGACTGAAACTTTACGGAATGGCTGATCAGATGGTTAACGCCTCCGAAAAAAGCGCCCAGCTTCCCGATGTATCCAATAATACCATCGATGGCCTGCAGGAGATGGAAAAAGGACTAAAAAGACAGCAGGGTCAACTGGATGAAATGAAAGAACAACAGGCTCAGCAGCAAAAGGATCTGGAAGAACTCGGAGAGGGGCTCGCAGAGATGGGCGAAAACCTCGGTTCCATCAGTGAAAATCTCAGAGAAATGATCACTTACTCAGACAGCACGTCGCCTGGCATTCCGAAAAAACAGGAGACCCTCGATCAAATGATTTATGAGGATGACGGATCGCTCCGTAGTATGTTTGATGACATGATTATTGACAGTCGGTACATGACATTCATGGTCAAGTTTACTGGTGATGCAACGGATGCCGATAAAAGTGAACTTGTTTCCTTCGTAAAGGATTACTTAAAAGAGAATCCGATAGAAGGAATAAGCACAATGGTGTCAGGCAAGCCGGTACTGGATGATTCGATACGGACGGAGATGAAAAAAAGCATGCAAAAAATGATGGGGCTTTCCATCTTGTTCATGATTCTCGTTCTCGGAATTGTATTCCGGGTGAGATGGCGCATACTGCCGCTTGTGACAATAATGATTGCAGTAATTGGAACGGTAGGATTAATGGGATGGCTCAGTGTGCCCATCACAATGGTTTCGATGGCGGTGTTCCCAATTTTGATTGGACTAGGGATCGACTATGCCATACAATTCCAGAGCAGATATACAGAAGAAATGACAGGGGAGGAACAATAAACGATGGAAAACAGAAGCACTGAAAGCGCCAAAAAGACTGTTACCAAGATGGCACCTGCCATCCTTACAGCTCTTTTGGCCACAGCCGTGGGGTTTTTAGCTTTGTATACGTCACCAGTCCCTATGATACAAGATTTCGGAAAAATGCTGACTATTGGTATGGTCGTTAGCTTCATCGTCGGATTGTTCATCCTAATTCCGATCTTATTTACCCGCGATCATTTTTTTGCAAAACCAAGAGAAAAAAGTAGAAAGGTAAAGAATGAGCATTCCAAAGTGGAGAAGGTATTTGGTGCACTCACCAACTTGATCATCAAACTCAGATGGCTAATCCTTTTTATAGCCATTGCCACAGCAGCTATCGGTATTTGGGGAGATATGAACACGGGAGTGGAAACAGATGTGGAAACCTTTATGCCTCAGGATACTCAGGAACTGGAGGATATTCACAGGCTACGTGATATCTTAGGCACCACTGACCAGGTTTCCATCATGTACAATACAGACGATGTACTTGATGAGGAATCTCTGGAATGGACGGAAGAATTGACTACTTCTCTTCCACGGGAATTCCCTTCTGTCGTGGTCGATACAAATTCATTGTCAGCGCTGTTGAAGCAAACAAATGATGGAGAGATGCCGGATCAGAAAGAAACAGCCGACATTCTAGCAGATATGCCGGAAGAACAGTTGAAGCTTTTTGTGAATGAAAATAGAGACAGCGCTGTCTTGAATGTCGGCATCAAGCATCTTGAGGCAGAAGAATTGCAGGATTTCATCGCAAGAATGGAAGCATACGTTTCAGATAACCGGCCGGAAGGCATCGATGCGACAGTAACCGGTAAATCGGTTCTGGATGTGGAAATGGTTACCGCACTGACAACAGGCCGATACAAAATGACGCTGTTAGGGATGGGCCTTGTTTTCATGGTGTTGCTGTTGATTTACCGTCACCCGGTTAAGGCATTCATTCCTTTACTGCCGATTTTGTTCATTGTCGGCTGGTCAGGTGGAATGATGTACCTGTTTGACATCAACTATACACCACTCACGGCAACCCTTGGTGCTCTTATTATCGGTATAGGCACGGAATTCACTATCTTGATTATGGAACGATTTTATGAGGAACGTCGAAAAGGATCAGAGAGACGGGAAGCGATCATAACAGCCAACCAAAAAATCGGCAAGGCCATTTTTGCTTCAGCTTTTACAACAATCGGAGGTTTCAGTGCTTTGCTTGTTTCCGACTTCGTGATCTTGAGCAATTTTGGTATGATGACATTAGTGAACATTTCCTTCGCTCTTATCAGCACGATTATCGTTCTGCCTGCAATCTTGATGCTCTTTGACCGATTTGTGCATACAAAGGGTGGCAAGGAAAGTGAATCGGAAACTATAATGGGGTGAAACAAATATGCGAGATAAAACAGACCAGATTTTGAATGCGGCAATCAAAATATTTATCAAAAAAGGGTTTCTCCAGACCACAACCCAGGAAATCGCCAAGGAAGCAGACGTGGCTGAGGTGACGCTTTACCGCAAATTTTCCACGAAGCAGAACCTGTTTGAGACCGTGGTGAAAAAAGCACTTGAGAATGAATTCCATACAAAAGTCATGAAGTTTGCAGAAGAACCGGAGACAGAGGATTTTTTAAGGCGCATACTTGATGATCGGCTTACGGCTCTGTCAAAAAATCGAAAGCTTGCCAAAACACTTCTAGCCGAAAGTTTTATGGGCCATTTAGCTGAAGATATTAATTTTCCGATTATTATTTATAACGGGCTCAAAAAAGGATTGGAAATTCACTTCGCTAGACTTGAAAATAAACCGGACATAGGTCTCCTTGCCAATCAAATAGGGGGCATTCTCCTCAGCAGTCTAACTTTCCCTTCGGAAGTACCTTATTATAAGCTCTCAGCAAAGAATAAGGAAGAACTGTTAAACGGATATGTCAAATCTTTGAAGACTATTATAGCCAGTTAATTTTAATAAGGAACGGAGAACGGGAGCTTTAGTAAATAAGCTAAAGGTAACAATTATAATTATACCTAGTTCTCTTTCACAAACCTTATATTACATCGGGTGTGATTGTGAATAAAACTTAAATCTTTAAACTACTTTGTTGCTAAAGTACGCTTTATAAAAATACCTACATTTACCCCCATCCAAAACAGGATGGGGGTATACGTGTTAGTAGTATTAAAAATTGATATTTCCTTATTGCGGGTTTGACCGCTTAGCTGGTATCACCCCTACGAGTAAGAACTTCGTCTAGGTTATCAACTTCAATTAACTAATCAGGTACTGGTGTGCCAGATCCTTCCTCAGATAAAAAATGATTTGAGTGCCATTTTCTCATTAGATCCATAGGTTGCAATAAATCTAAGGTCCATTAATTGATCAAGTCCTAGTATTTTCTCGTAAAAGTGTTTTGCTTTGGAAGTGTCCTGTGTTTCAATATTTGCAACAATTCGCATGACTTATTTCTACACCCCCATGGTATTTTGAAGTTTGTTTTGGAGTTACCCCACAAACTTCTCCATATAGGATAACCTCAGGATTACTACTCGAGAAACCTTCATAAAATTTAGCAAAAAAGATACTAGGTAATCCACCCAATAATTAGATTATCTCGAAACTGAGTCTTCCACAATCCTGCCCTTATGTGGAAGACTTGATTTCAAGATAACTGCCCTGTGAATTTCAGTGGTAAATGACGCATTAATTTCGGGGTTATTTGTCTTAAGAAGCTGATCCTAGACGAATTTGATTGCTATACAAAAACCATACGAATTCTTCGTATGGTTTTAAAAGATTTAACATAGGGGTTCTCGAGAAAAGAGTAAGCATTCTTCTGCAATCGTGCTCCTTTGCGGAAGAATGTTTACTTACCTTTTTCTACCATCCTTTTTAGTTCTTCTTTTATACTTTTTTAACGGATTCAATTTCTTTTTCAAACGTTTCCAATTTTTCTGTTATGGGTTTTAATGATTCCTGAAGCATCACTTGCAAGCACCTTTTCATCTTCTTTTAGAATGGATGGCATATACACCTCTTATGTGGTGATGTTAAGTAAAGTTTATGCTTCCTCGATTGTGCTGATTGGACTGAATAATTCATAGGTACTTTGCTCGTTTGGTACGCCCCACTCCTTAAGAGCACCGTTTATCACTTTCAAAAAAGGAAGGGGGCCGCAAAAGTAAAAATCTTTCCGGGTATCGGATAGCACCGTTTGTAGAAAATCTAAATCAATAAATCCCTCTTTATCATAACGATGTTCGGATCGGTCTTGTTCAGTAGGATTTGAGTAGCATACAAAAGAAGTGACGTTCTGATTTTCTTTCGCTAGTTTCTCAACGTGTTCCCTCATCGCATGGACATTACTATTCTGAGCTGCGTGAATAAACGTGATTTCACGTTCAGAATGATTTTCAACCAAGGTATTGAGCATACTCATCATTGGCGTTATTCCTACGCCTCCACTAAGCAAGACAATCGGTTGTTCTTCTGTTGTATACGTGAAATCCCCTGCAGGGGCTGCAATAGATAGTGTATCCCCTTCTGAAATTTCATTATGAAGGTAATTCGATACAATTCCGGCTGGTGCACCGTCTTGTGAATCCTCGCGTTTTACGCTTATTCGGTAATACTCCTTATTAGGAGCATCTGATAAACTATAATGTCTCATATGAAAGTACTTTTCGCCCTCTATATCTGCCTGTATTGTGAGATATTGACCAGGTTTATAAGAGGAAATAGGTTTACCGTCTTCAGGTTTTAAATAAAAAGAAGTAATGACATCGCTTTCTTTCACTTTTTGGTCTACATAAAAAGAACGATTCTCGATCCATCCACCTGATTGTTGCTCCGTCTGTTGGTAAAGTTTAGCTTCCGTTTCAATAAAGATATTTGCAATGGCTTTGTAGGCTTTCTCCCAAGCTTCTATGACCTCATCCGTTGCTGTTTCGCCGAGCACATCTTTCACAGCTTTGAGTAAAGTTTCACCTACAACCGGGTATTGTTCGGCCTGAACACCTAATGCCCGGTGCTTTTCGGTCACTCTCTCTACCATTGATTCGATTGCTTTTAGATTGTCAATATTGGCTCCAGCTAAATAGACGCCATATGCCAATGCACCTTGCTGAATACCACGTTTTTGATTCGTTTGGTTAAACATGTTGTACAGATCTGGAACGCGTGAGAATAACAATTCGTAAAACCTTTCACCAATTTCCTGGCTGTGCTCCTGCAATAACGGAGCCGTTGATTTGACAATCTTAATCGTACTTTGGTCAAGCATTAGATTACCCCTTTCGTATTTAATGTTGGCAGCATTGTTAGTGTGTACGTATTCACCTTTCTTAATCTTCTAGGGTGACAGGGTACTTATTTCACAGTGATCCAAGGTTACAGATACCCATGAATGGGTATCATTAATAATCTATTTAAAGGTGTATTTAAAATACACCTTAATGGTAACTCAGAATCATGTTTAAAGCAATATATAATACTACTTTAAATAAATGGACACATTTAGGAGACTGATGTGAATTTCAGTGGTAAATGACGCATTAATTTTAGGGTTACTTTTCTTAAGAAACTGATCCTAGACGAATTTGATTGCTATATAAAAACCATACGAATTCTTCGTATGGTTTTAAAAGATTATCGGATAATCATCTTTTTCAGTAATTTTAATGTTCATTCAGGGTGCACTCTATTGATACAAGCGTTCGACTAGCCAAAATCCTTCAAGGCAATTTCAACAATTAAAATAAAATAATTTAGGAGGTGTTTTTAATGAATATAAAGAAAAAGAACGATAAAGGTATTTAACCTACCTCTACCGTTCTAATCATGCTAATCTAACCCCTCTATACACTTTCATCAATACAAATAATTAGTCGATTTTCAATGTCCTCTGCAAATTCTTTAATAGATGTATCATTTACCATTTCAATTAAGGCCGTAGGCTTTGGTAATCCAATTTTCACTTGTCCTGCATCTTCATAAATGACTATTTTACATGGCAAAAAATATCCTACCATTTGGTTTTGGGTTAGCACACGTTGTGCTTCTCTCGGGTTACAAACTTCCAGTACAAGATAAGGTTGATTAAAATCTAATCCTTTTTCCTGTAACTTGTCCTTGATGTCAAATTGCCACAGAATCCCAAATTGCTCTTTCTTTAAGCTTTCTTCTAGAGATTGTAGAGCTTTGTCCATTGTTTTATTCGTTTCGACTGTATAATGAAACATTTTCTTCCTCCTTATAAACCTCTTATATTAAAAGACATTAGTTATGATAGAGTAGATGACGAATCCTGTTCCTACCAGGAACATTACTTTTTGAGAGGGTCACAGCGCCTTCCATATTCTCCCCATCTGTCTACATCACCTCCTACCGTAATCCTTTTCTAAATTACTTTAGCCTCGCTTTGATAGCATAATGTTGCTGATTTAAATCAATTAGCTCAACCTCTAAGTTCGCATTTTTAAGAATCTCGAGCATATCTGTAGCTGGGATCCTTTCGTGCAAAGGTGGCCCTGATTCTGTCTCAACAGCTTTCCACTCAATAAGAAGCATTTGCCCACCTGGTTTTAAAATCCGTTTAATTTCATTAAGTGTATAATCAATACTAGACACTTCATGAATAACTATGGAAATCAAAGCTTTATTTACTGATTTATCATCCAATTTAATTTTCGCTAAATCACTTTCGACAAAGTTAATGTTCTTGATACCTTCTTTTGTTGCATTCTCTTTTAACATATCTAGCATCTTGGGCTCAATATCAACAGCATACACAGTACTGTTGATATTTTGGGCAATTGGAATAGTAAAATACCCATTGCCTGCACCAAGATCAGCAACAACATCATTAGAGTCAAGGTCCAAGTATTCAATAGTTTTATCAGGTGGTAATAATTCTTTTCTCTCTTCACTTATTAAGATATGGGCTTTACCAGGATTAAACTTCTCACCAGCCATTATTCGTACTCCTTTTTCTATCAATTATGTATTAAAAGCGCCCCTCTTAGGGGCACTTTCTAACCTTTTTTAATCCAGAACTTTAATACGTCTCCTTCTTCTGTATCTTCCATCAGTTCATGCCCACCAGATTTGGTCCACGCAGCTAAATCACTTTTAGCTCCTTTATCTGTTGCATGCACTTCTAAAATATCCCCAACTTCCAGTTCATTCATTACTTTTTTGGTTTTAACGATCGGCATCGGACACGCTAATCCTGTTGCATCTAATACTTTTGCTGCTTCCATTATAATTGCCTCCTTTAACCGTGAACCGCACAACGGTTCGGTCCTATTTCCATTTCCCTTTGTTTTTCATTTTCAGGGTTAATTTTACCCATATTTGTTTCACGTATTTCTTGATATGCATTTGGTTGTGGAGGAAGGTTTTCCGTTACCATTTTTCGAAATACACCTTCGTCTTCTATTTGCAATCCTTTATTACGTTGATATAGATCTCCTAAACGAGCAGAGACACTGCCCTCATTACCTAGTTCTTCAGCAAATGAGTAGTGTGCAGGAAGAACAACTAGATCATCTGAAAGTTCTTTGTAGCGACTATAAAGTGTTTCCCGAAGGTCTCCAACCCAATCTTCCGCTTTTCCAGCTAAGTCTGGACGACCAATGGATTTAACAAACAAAATATCTCCTGTTAATAAATACTGATCATCAATGATTAAAGAAGTACTTCCCAGCGTATGACCTGGAGAATAAATTGGTTGTGCTCTCACAGTTGTGTTACCCACAACAATATCATTACCCTCTTCTAATGCTTCATAGTCAAAAGTTACCTCTGTTGCATCTTTTGGTGGCAGATAATAAGTTCCACCGACTTTTTCTGCTAATTCACGGCCTCCGGAAATGTGGTCTGCGTGTAAGTGGGTATCAATCAAGTATTTGATTTGTACATCTTTATCCTTAGCAAAGTCTTCATAGATATCAATCATGCGGTTTGTGTCAACTATTGCTACCTCCCCATTTGATTCAATCAAATAAGATAGACACCCTTTACCTAGACGAACAAATTGGTGAATACTGCCGCCATCACTAAGGTCACCAATTTTGACAGGTTCCAAATGTTCACTCCACGCTTTCATGCCACCTTCTAAATTAAAGACCTTGGTAAATCCACCTTCCTCTTCTAGTAGTTCGGCAACCATCTGCGATGAACCACCCTTGGCACATACCACAATCACTTCCTGATTTTTATCTAATTTGTCAGCAACTGGATCAATCCCCTCCAGTAAGTTAAAGTAAGGTTCATTTATAACTTCAACTTTTCCGCCTTCAATTTTCCAATCATCAAATTCATCCGTATTTCGAACATCCAAAATTAATGTTTCTTCATGATTAACAACTCTTTTTGCTACTTCACTCGTTGTTATTGGAGTTGGCAATTATATTACCTCCTTTATTTAAAATGTTAATGACATGTTTGCATCTTTCGCATATTCAACGAAGGAAGCTGCACCACCCACTTCAATTCCTTCAACAAACGCGTCTTTCTCCAAGTTCATAACATCCATCGTCATTTGACATGCGATCAACTTAACATCCATTTCTTGCGCCATACTTAATAATTCTTCAATAGAAGGAACATTTGTTTTTTCAAATCCTTCTTGAAAGTGTTCTTTTCCTTCTGGGATAGGGAGATTTTTATGTCCTTCCTTATGAATGAGATTTAAACCTTCAAAAGTAAAGAAAATACCTACTTCTGCATCAGATGCTGCTGCTGCACTTGCTACGTTAAAAACTTTGTATGCATCAAAAAGTGATCCATTTGATGCGATAATTGCTACTTTTGTGTTTGCCATTTCAAAATTCCTCCTACTATTATTGATTGCCCTCTGTTGGGCCTTCCCAATTTGACATGCCCGGAACAACATTTTTCACACTCTTAAAACCTTTTTCTGAAAGCTTTTGTGCAGCTAAGTCACTTCTACTACCTGTTCGGCAAATAACATGTATATCTTGTTCTTTGTTAATCTCTTCAAAACGTTCTTCTAATTCACCTAGAGGTATATTCACAGCACCAGGGATATGACCAAAGGCATATTCAGCAGGCTCACGAACATCAAGAACAGAAATAGCTTCTTCCCCTTCTACTTTGTTGTGAAGCTCCCCTAAATCGAGTACATTCTCATGTTTCGTCTCACCTTTAGTTTCCTCTTCACTTGCTTTTCGTAAATAGTGTTTCAAGACATCGCCATCTTCTACTGTTCCAAGATATTGGTGCCCTGTACTTTCAGCCCATGCTTTAATATCAGCCGTGGAGCCTTTATCTGTTGCTTGCACTTCCATTACTTGCCCAGCTTCTAAATTAGCTATTGCTTTCTTTGTTTTTACTATTGGCATAGGGCAAGCTAAGCCTTTTGCATCTAACACTTCATTTGCTGTAATACTCATTGTTCATCCTCCTCACTTCTCAACATCGTCTTCCCAATCCAGCATGCCGCCTTTCACATTCGTTACATCGTACCCTTGCTCAATTAAGAAGCTGCTAGCTTTACCACTTCTTCCTCCTGATCGGCAGACCATATAATGGTCCTGACCTTTATCAATTTCTTTAAAACGTTCAGGGATTTGCCCCAACGGAATATGTTTAGCACCTGGAATTTTTCCTTGCGCAACCTCTTCATCTTCTCGAACATCAATAATACTTAACTTTTCTCCTGCTTTTACTTTCTCAGTTAGTTCTTGGGCTGTGATTTCTTTCAAAGCTTTCCCTCCTAACTTTCTGTGATATTTTCCCCTATTATCTTGGGATTATAACCTCTTTTATACATTTACCCGTATGGGTATAAATTAAACCAAAAAAATATATTATATGGGATAGAATATTTAATTAATAAAAAGACAGACTAGTCAGAGATTTATTTTAACCTTTTGGAAAGCAAAAAATAACTTCTCGTACCAACTTATCTACTTTTTACAAGTAAATTGACCGCTTCTTTGATTAAATCCTCGGAGCTTCCCTCTGCTTGTTCTTCATTGCGAATACACTGTTCAAGATTGGTACTAACAACTAAAGCTGCTGTACGGTCAAGAGCACTTCTTACAGCTGACATCTGTGTCACAAGATCACGGCAATCTTTTTGCTCTTCCATCATTCTCTGCAAGCCTCTAATTTGGCCTTCAATTCTTTTAATCCTATTTTTCATTTGAGCATTGTATTTCATAGTTGTAAACCTCCTTCCTTAAGTTGCTCTCAATATGATCCAAAGTACTTACAATAATACTTTTGTTTGCTGACAGATCCATTATTGTCGGTCCGGAGAAGTTAGTATATAAGGCATCATTTATTTCTCTTCATATATTAATTCTCAGGCGGATATAGTTCTCTGATAAAGAATCATGAGAGTTAAAAAAATAATAATAGTCGTTAAGATACTCATGATTCTCTCTTATCTCGCTGTTGTTATCAATATTATATACCCGTAAGGGTATATTGTCAAATTCTAATCCTAGGTCAGCCGATCTCCATGATTAATTGTTCACGGATTAAAGAATAGAGAAATAAACACCAAATACTACAGCAATAATAATGACAAATATCCCTAAAAATATAGTAGTATATTTGGGTGTACGAAAAGATTGATTATTTATAGCCTCAGTTTTTTTCAGATAAGCAAACATGACCATAATTATAGTGGTTACTCCTAATACTACGGAAGCTATCCCGATAATATTAGCCAAAAAATCACCTAATCCAGTTAGCCCCGTATTCACCGTGAAATGCAAATTAGTAACAAGAAACCCTACACCCATAATGGCGATTGCTGTTCTAATCCATGCTAAGAATGTTCGTTCATCGGCCATATGTTGTTGCATATATGTTGAATCTTTTGTCGGTTTACGATAAACCTGTTTGACTGTTCATTAACATAGTAGTGTCCACCGACAGAAGAACAACAAGTCAGCTTCTCCAACTCAGCTTTTCAACGATCAACCTCTTACTATTGTCAATGTTAGTAATCCCTGTTTTTTTAAAAAATATCCATCCATATCTTAATCGCAGTACCCGCTATCAATACGGCTAAAATAACTTGCAACGCCTTCGTATTTACCTTTTTGCCTGCATGTGCGCCCAATGGTGAAGCAATTAAACTGGCAATAATCATAATGGCTGCTGGATAATAATCAACTTGCCCTGTTGTAACTTTTCCTACAGTGGCACCAATGGATGAGATAAATGTAATAGCTAATGATGAAGCAATCGTCATACGTGTAGGTATCTTAAGAACTACAAGCATGATTGGAACCAATAAGAAGGCACCAGCTGCTCCAACAATTCCTGCTCCGATACCAACAATTAAAGAAAGAAAGGCTGCTAACCACTTGTTGAATTCCACTTGATCTAACGGTATATCATCAATTCCTTTTTTAGGAATAAACATCATAACAGCAGCAATTAATGCTAAGATCCCATAAGTTAGATTTATTCCACCTTCAGACAATAATTTAGAACCATATCCACCAATAAAACTACCTATAAGAATAGTAATACCCATATAAGCAATAAGCGTTTTATTTAAATAGCCACCTTTTCGGTATGCCCATACGCCGCCAATAGTTGCAAACAGTACTTGGACAGCACTAATTCCTGATACCTCATGCGCTGTAAATGCCGCCACGCCGAATAATTGTGGAATGTATAAAAGCATGGGATATTTAATAATGGAACCACCAATACCGAGCATCCCCGAGATATAAGATCCTGCAAACCCGATTAAAAATATGGTGATTATAAAGGTTAAATCCATTCTACTCCCTCCTTAGGAAAGGGAACCATGTACATGGCCCCTGATAATGTTTAGGCTTTCTTAATCCAGAACTTCAATACCCCATCTTCTTCTGTATCTTTTAGTAATTCGTGTCCTCCAGATTTCGTCCATGCAGCCAGGTCGCTTTTCGCACCTTTATCTGTTGCATGAACCTCCAAAATTTGACCTACTTCAATTTCATTGATTGCCTTTTTTGTTCTAACAATTGGCATTGGGCATGCTAACCCTTTTGCATCCAGTACTTTTGTTACATCCATTTTCTATTCCTCCTACTGATTTATTGCTTTGAAAATTGATTCATAGCTATTCATTAAAGATTACCGTTAACGGACCGCACAGCGGTTTGGTCCTATTTCCATCTCTCTTTGTCTTTCTTCTTCCGGTGTAATCTTGCCCATGTTTGTTTCACGAATTTCTTGATATGCGTTCGGTTGTGGAGGTAGATTCTCCGTAACTAACTTCCTAAATTCTGTTTCATCTTCAATGTTTAAGCCGTGGTTCTTTGTAAATAAAGTGCCTAATTTTTCAGCAACACTACCATCATCGTTTAGTTCATCAATGATCATAAAGTGTGCCGGTAAAACGATAAGTTCCTCTGATAAGTCTCTGTAACGAGAATATAAGCTTTCCCTCAAATCACCAACCCAATCTTCAGCCTTCCCAGCTAAGTCTGGTCTTCCAATTGAATCAATGAATAAAATGTCACCGGATAATAGGAATTTCTCATCTACAACAAAAGATGTTGAGCCAATGGTGTGTCCTGGTGAATATAGGGCGTGAATATCTATTGCAGTATTCCCTATGGTTACTACGTTCCCGCCTTCTAACGCTGAATAATCAAATGTTACTTCCTTTGCATCTTTAGGTGGTAACCAGTATGTTGCACCTCTTTGCTCAGCAATCTTTCTTCCTCCAGAGATGTGATCCGCATGCAGGTGTGTATCAAACACGTTCGTAATCGTTGCTTCTTTACTTGCAGCAAAATCCACAAAAATGTTCGCCATACGTGTTGCATCAATAACGGCAGCTTCGCCATCTGAAATAACCATATAGGAAAGGCAGCCTTTACCGATACGTACGAATTGATAAATTTCGCCACCATCTTTTAAATCCCCAACTTTAACGGGTTCCAAATGCTCACTCCAAGATTTCATACCACCTTGCAGAAAAGATACGGTCAACCCTGATTCTGATAGCATTTCTGCTACCATTACAGAGGATCCTTCTTTTGCACAAACAACTAAGATTTCTTTATTTGAAGGGATCTTCCCCAGAATTTCTTCTACACCATCTAATAGTTCAAAATAAGGAACATTCAAATATTCGAAGTTGTCTCCTTCAACCTTCCAATCAACAAAATCACTTTCATTACGGACATCTAAAATAAATAGTTCTTCTTTGTTAAAAACCTTTTGCGCCACTTCGTGTGCTGTCACCATGTTTACAGTCATCTTCAAATTACCCCCTGCCGTATTATTTTTTATAAAAAAATATATTGGGTTAACCAGCCTTCCAAACCATTTGTTGTTTAAGGCTGATACACCACTATGAGGATTAAGACCAACCCCCATCAAGATTAAACACCTTGGCTTTACATTTTTTCTATTGCACCAGTCCATTCATTCATGCCTGGCAATACATTAACTACATTTGCAAAACCTTTGTCTGCTAACTTCTGAGCTGCAAGGTCGCTGCGACTACCTGTACGACAAACTACATACACTTTATCTTCTTTATTTAACTCATTGATACGCTCACCCAGTTCCTCCATTGGAATAGAGATCGCATTCGGTATATGATTAAATGCATATTCAGCCGTTTCTCTTACATCTAAGACAATTAGACTTTCATTCTCTGCTAACTTTCTTTTAAGCTCTTCGTTAGTAGTTGTGTTCGGGTGCTTTTTCTCTATGAAGTCCTCACCAGATGATTTTCTTAAATAATGTCTAAGAACTTCGTCTTCTTCTATTGTTCCTATATATTGATGTCCGGTACTTCCTGCCCATGCCTCAATATCAGCTTTTGACCCTTTATCTGTTGCCTGTACTTCGATGACTTACCCTGCCTCTAAGTCTTTCATTGCTTTTTTAGTTTTAACAATCGGCATTGGACATGCCAGACCTTTAGCATCCAATACAACATTTGCCTTTAAAGATTCCATATATACAACCTCCATGTACCTGCACAGGTATAAATTAACCTAAAGAAATTATTCCATTACACCTTCCCATGCCAGCATTCCACCAGTCATGTTAATAACTTTGAAGCCTCGGCTTTCAAGAAATTGTGAGGCACGGCCGCTTCTACCGCCAGAACGACAAACCATAATATATTCCTTTGATTTATCTAATTCATTCATTCGGAATTCAAGTAATCCTAAGGGAATGTTCACAGCGCCTGGGATTTTCCCTTCTGCCACTTCATCAACTTCACGAACATCAATAATATTCAGGGTTTTATTTTCTTGTAATGAATTTTGCAGATCTTTTGTAGAAATTCCTTCCATAGCAGCAAGCTCCTTTCACCTTTAAACATAGTCTACAGATCCTTTTGATGATGAATAGTTTTCAGCCTGTGTGATCTATCTTCATACTGAAAACTATTCATCCATACTACCTCCAGGCATTCATGCCACCTTTAACATTGGTTACATTTGTAAACCCTAATTTTTTCAAAGTTTTTGATGCCTTTTGACTTCTCATCCCACTTTGACAAATCACAATTACCTCTTTATCCATCGAAAGTTCTTTTGTTGCCTTTTGACCCAGTGTATGAAGGGGAATATTTTTAAAGCCTCTAATATTACTCCCTTTAAATTCAGCTGGTGTTCGAACATCAACAAATTGCTTACTCTTATCTTTCAATTCTGTTTTGAGGTTTGTCGTTGAGATATTTTTAATCCCTTTTGCAGGGAGAAACCGTTTAGCAATAAAGAATAAAACTAACGCATAAATAACATAATTTAAATATTCCATTTTAACGTCCTCCAATGAACTAATAAGGAAAGAGACCTATTATATAAACAAGTTAACATTTCCGTCTTCAGCGTCACCAAGATATGCTGCAACCCCTGCATAATCGAGACCATCTAACAATTCCTCTTTTTGAAGTCCTAATAACTCCATTGTCATCGTACATGCAACTAGCTTAACGTCTTGTTCTTGAGCCATCTCGACTAAGTTTGGTAAACTCATCGCATTATGCTTTTTCATTACATTCTTTATCATCTTTGGACCGAAACCAGCAAAATGCATTTTGGATAATCCCATTTTGTCTGCACCTCTTGGCATCATCTTCCCAAACATCTTTTCCATGAAGCCTTTTTTCACTTCAATATTTTCATCTTTTCTTAGAGCATTTAGCCCCCAAAATGTATGAAAGATGGTAACCTCATGATCGTAAGCAGCTGCACCGTTAGCGATAATATATGCTGCCATTGCTTTATCATAATCACCACTAAATAGCACAATGGTTGTTTTTTTCTTGTCTGTCATGTTAATCCCCCTGTTGTTGTTTTAAATACCATTACCCCTACGGGTATATAAATTATCAAAAATAAATCAGGTTCTGCAAATCAACTAACTTGCTAACCTGTCAAAACCTACAATATACCCCTGTGGGTAGTTTGTCAACAGCTTAAGAAAGATATTTACTAAGTCTCTAGAGTTTAAGAATTAAGTTCACCACAAAAATATTACCCACATATGATTATGTGTATTTTAGGCTTCACCCCAGATTCCACAAGAGTATCAATAATCCACATATCCTTATCAATAACGTTCGTTTTTGATAACAACCACCAAAGGAGAGGTTTCATTCCTCAATCCTTGGTATTATAGTTTCAAAAGTCATATCAGAAACAAAGTATTAATAAGTACACTTATTAACCTTTTTGATAACATATAAGTAACAAATCTCAAAAGGAATTACAAAATATGTTATTTGGGTAAGCCCGAGTCAGCACAAAAAATCAAAATTCACATATGCAATTTGATACTTTAAAGAAATATGGCGTAGTAAGCGCAAAATAACCCCCACCTATGAAAAGATGAGGGTTTGTTCTATGATGGAATTACTTCT
>NZ_JBHSZV010000002.1:0-5202 GCF_042663045.1 Halobacillus seohaensis
ATTAAAAACAACGCCATGATGGTCCCACCAAGTTTTAGAACAACGTTATTCATCTTATGTCTGACCCTCTGGTGTATTAAATCTGTAACCCACACCCCAAACCGTCTTTATAGGGTTATAAGAAAGTCCCATTTTTCGGAGCTTTTCCCTTATATTTTTTACATGTGTATCGATAGCTCTTAAATCACGAAATTCACTTGGTGACCAAACTCTATCTAGTAGAACTTCTCGAGTAAACACTCGCTTTGATTGACCGGCGATTAAGTAAAGAATATCAAATTCTTTAGGAGTCAACTCAATTAGGGTTTGAAAAACCTGAACCTCTCTACTTTCTCCATTGATTGATAAGTTTTCAAAGTGTAATAAACGATCATTAGACTCCTCATTTATCATCTGGCGGCGAAGCAAGGCGTTGACTCTGGCAACTAATTCTTCAGAAGCAAATGGTTTAATTAGATAATCATCCGCACCAAGATTCAAACCATGGACTCGATCCTTAACGTCATTTCGTGCCGTTAACATGAGAATAGGGACTTGTTTAATCTTGCGTATGGTTGAACAAACTTCCCACCCATCAATATCTGGGAGCATGATATCCAGAATTATTAAATCGTATGGTGTCTGCTTAGCCATCTTTATGGCTTCATTCCCATCCCTGGCTTCATCAATCTGAAATTTCTCTTTAGATAGATAGATCTTAACTAAATTTCTCATGTTCCACTCATCATCAACAACAAGGATTTTGTTATCCATCTAAACCCCTCATTTTTATTTAATAGTAATTTATAGATTGTGTTATCTGTGAGGATTGAAAACTTATATCTTTATTTTCCACTTAATTGTAATAGTAATACCATGTCTTCACATTTCAACGAAAACCATTAATGAGTGATTGCTATTCCTTCATCCACACTCTGCTCCCACGTTTCCCCTTCATCATGTGAAAAATAGATATCTCTCTTTTTAGTGGCAAAAACTAATTCATTGTTATGGGCAGGGTTTTGTTTCACATAAGTTATTACATCATCTTTCAAATCAGGAATAGACAGTTCGTTAATTTCATTCGTGGATAGGTTAAATTGTAAAAGCTTTGCAACATTCGACTCAGTGGCTATCAACAAGTTGTTCTGGTGGTCAAATGAAACGGCTGACACAGCCCCTGAAACAGGTAGTTTTTCGAAACTATTTCCATAGTTATCTGATAAGAAAATGCCTTGGTTTGTGCCTATAGTTACGATTCCTTGTTTTGTTGGATGTGCTGCCAATCCAATAGCCTTCCCTTGAAGCCCCTTAAGTTCACTTTGGGTCCATGTCTTTGCTTCATCCACGGAATAATAAAAGCCCATTTGATCCATTTGTGAGTTTTCAGAAGGGTTAAATACATAGATTTCTCTTGTATCATATCCGACAGTCATTCCATGAAAATCAATTTCTCCGTATAAACCCAATTGTTCAATTGTTTTTCCTTTATCTGTACTTTTGATTATACCCAGAGGATTGGCTAAGTCCGAACCAGGTGCAGGGTGCCCACTGCTAAAAAATCCATCACTAAACATAGAAAAACCCATGTAGTCGTGATTGTCTCCTTCTTTCGGATTAGTCCAAGAACCGTCCTTGTATACTCTTAGCCCATCATGTGCTGGGACATATAATTCTTCTCCATCACTTGTATAGCCTAAACCATGAATATGCTTAAATGTTATTTTCTCTTCTTTATTTACGTTTGCAAAAATCGCAAGAGGAATCACCGATAATAAAGAAACAATAAGGACCCATTTATAAATGGTGCTTTGCTTAGATAGGGAATTACGTTTCTCTCGATTGTCTTTTGTTTTTAGATTTAACCTTTTCATTTTTGATTTAACTAAAACAAATAGAACTAGAAAAATTACGACTATCAACAGCGATGCTACTATACCATAATTCCAATAATTTGTAATTTCTTCACCAGCATGCTCCTCTGTGCCATGAGCAAGTACGTTAAATGGGATAAAAAATAAGATTAAACCTGTTATTAAAGATAATATTGACTTCTTCATTATTTTCTTTGTTCACTCCTAGTTAGTTAATTTAATGTAAAACGTTTACTAGCTTACACAAAAAGTTTGAGGAAATTATGTAGTTTGGTTCATCAAAGCAATTTGAAAATCCCTTCGCTGAATACAGCCATGCAAATAATACACGCCTTTATTTCAATACGAACTCCTAGTACTCATAATTAAGTTCAAATGTCCCCCCTATCAATCTAGCTTTAGTTGTATAAAACTATCTTTCTTGGTACATGCTTATTTGCAGACATCAGCACTTAACTTCACCCTTCACAAGGAATTCAGTCAAGTAATGAACCGAACAAGTCAATTACTTAGACAAGATATTTGTTGAGTTGGATGGAACGATTAAAAACAAATATAAAGATGAGAGTCAAATCATTTTTGAAGGTCATTCTACTGATCATCTAGATAACGAGTCAAAAGATTAATCTACAGCTTTCTATTACGGTCGATAAATCTAAAAAAAGACAATCTTGGAAATCGGTTTCCACTGCTCATTCTTGATTGAATTGAATATTTTCAAAAAGAATCGCCCCGTTCTAAAACAAGACGATTCTTTTTTTATGTTAATTTATCTAAAAGATCGTGTAATTCAACGAGTGGATAAAAACAGAATCTATTCTTACTGCAATTTCATTTATAGACTAGACTCCTTCCTCCATTTAAAACCCCGTCCATCCCCCGAAAAATTGGTTTGTTATAAAGGAAGTCAATTGCGTCATCCACCCAAAAAATAAAAAGACACCCATAAAAATCATGGCATAGCCTCCGAATTTCACAACCTTCCTATTATGCCTTTTAATCCATTTTAAACGTCCAATAAACAGTGCCATGATTATAAAAGGAATAGAAAATCCTAATACATAACTGATCATATAGATCACTGCTTGATCTGGAGATGACACACCCATAGCAATAACCGCGGCAAGGATGGGACCCGTACATGGCGTCCACCCCGCGGCAAAAGCCATTCCCACGGCACTCGATCCAATATAACCTTGAGGGCGATTCTTAAAAGAAACCTTATAATCTTTCATTAAGAGTCCAGGCTTAAAGATTCCAACGGTGACAAGACCCAAAAAGATAATTAAAATGGCACCCAGTTGTCGGATTAAGTCATCGTAACGAATAAACCATCCCCCAATCCACGAAGTAGAAAAACCTATGGCGATAAAGATAATTGAAAATCCAAAGAGGAAAAATAACGTATGTAGAAGAGGTTGTTTTTGAGACAACAAATTTTTAGTTTTCAATTCATCAATCGACATCCCTGTTATGTAAGATAGAAATGCTGGATACAATGGTAAGCAACAAGGGGATATAAATGATAAAAACCCGGCGCCGAACGCCAACAGTATATTGATATCAGCCATTTGGATTCCTCCAATCATCAGGTTGGATTCTCTTCATATAGCCGGAGATTTCCTTTTCCGTCATTCCAGCCGTAATACGATCCACAACTTGACCGTTTTCATCAATTAAGAAGGTCACCGGAATCGGACCAATTCCATAAGCATTTAGTAGATTTTCACCCCTGTCCATTAAAACTGGGAACGTCATCCCTTTACGATCAACGAAAGCTTGTACCGCAACAGTAGTCTCCCCTACATCGACAGACAAAACCTGAACACCCTTGTCTTTGAAGATTTGATACTGATTTTCGATATAAGGCATTTCCTCTTCACAAGGTTTACAGTACGTTGCCCATACATTCAAGAATACCCCTTGTCCTCGGTAATCGCTCAATTGAACGGTTTCACCAGAGAGTGTTTCCAATTTGAAGTCAGGTGCCATGTCCCCTGCTTTAACAAGACCCGAATCCTTAGTGAAATTTTGGTATAAAACAAACCCGATTAGAAGGACGAATATGCCCAATATTGAAACACGCATTATTAATCGTTTCTTGCGATTTTTCACTGCTTGACACACCTTTCTGAACTTTCTTCACCAACATTATCCAAAAATATTTCTATGGGAATTATAAACGAATTTTATGTAGAGTTTGTGAGGATTTGTTGTTAAAGCATTCTTTTTAGATTAGACCTTTAGACCCTATAGGTTATTCCATTAAATGTCCTGTTTAAAGAATGATCCTTTTTCAATTATAAAATCTACATTATTATCAATAACATTTGTTTTTGATAACAAGCATCCAAAGTACTTGTGAATTTCAGTGGTAAATGACGCATTAATTTCGGGGTTAATTGTCTTAAGAAGCTGGTCCTAGACGAATTTGATTGCTATACAAAAACCATACGAATTCTTCGTATGGTTTTAAAAGATTTAACATAGGGTTTCTCGAGAAATGAGTAAGAATCTTCTGCAATAGCTCCCGTTTGCGTAATATCATTTCTGCGACCTTTTGTAGACAGTCATATTTAACTTTTTCGTCCTATAATTGAGATAATATGTTATTAAAGTCCACTTGTTAGAAAAGAAAAAAATCTTAAATTATAAAATTCACTTAACTTTTGTAACACCTAAAGCATAATGACTCCACAAAATATTCTCTACTAATTCTGCTTGTGTTTCCTCACAATCTATTATTAAAATAACTTCTGATTGTTTACCTTTTAATAGTCTGTTTTTCTTTTTGAGTACCTTTTCTGTAAAAACTCGAATAGCAAGACCAATAATGAATCCTGCAAGACATTAAAAATATGCAATAAGAGTAGCGTTTACTCATCTAGTTTACAAATAACTCTTGACATCCTATAAGTACAGAAGTAGTATTTGCATCAAGGAAACTTTTTTTGATCTAAACATAATATGTTCTCAACCGCAATCATCATAGCTGTCAAACAATTGAAGACCTTTTTTTTACATCCTTATCCATTTTTTAGTGACTCAAGAATAAATTCCGGTTGTTGCACTACTTTTTTTTTACAGAAAAAGTTGCATTAAGGAAAAAAAATTACCCTTTAGAAAAGGTCGTTTTCAGCATAGTTATTTTAATTTTAATTGAAATATATACAAGAAAGGATGATTTTCATGTCACACGCATTATCGGTTGGAAATTTGAACGTATCTTATCTTGGTGAACCTGCATTAAGAAATGTATCTTTCCAAATTAAAAAAGGGGCACTTGTTGGTATTATCGGACCAAATGGTGCTGGTAAATCGACTTTAATTAAAGCAATCATGGGACTTA
>NZ_JBHSZV010000003.1:0-4085 GCF_042663045.1 Halobacillus seohaensis
CTATGCGTTTCATGATGTCTTGTTTGATTTCTTCCATGACAAGCATTTCTTCATGAAAAAGGCGTTGAGCCTTTTCGTCACCGGTATTGCTTGCCAGTGTAGAAAGGCCAGCTTCTATATTTTTCACTGTGGCAAGACACTGTTTTACGTTAGAACTTACTGTCATAGTCTTTACTCCTTATCCTTTCGGTTTGAAAATAATCGCTGCGATGGTTCCAAATACAATGGCTGCAGATATACCCGCACTGGTTACTTCGAACATGCCAGTTACCACTCCAACAATTCCGTGCTTTGCTGCTTCTTCCATAGCGCCGTGTACCAATGCGTTACCGAAGCTTGTGATTGGAATGGTAGCACCTGCACCTGCAAAATCGATGAGAGGTTCATATAAACCAAAGCCGTCTAATATGGCCCCTAATACAACTAATGTGCTCAATGTATGGGCAGGAGTGAGTTTGAGTACATCAAACATAATTTGTCCAATAACACATATAATTCCGCCAATGACGAAGGCCCAAAAAAAGATCATTCTTTCCCACCTCCATATTCAATGGAAACGGCATGGGCGATACATGGTATCGTTTCGTCTTGCTGAAAAGTTAATGGGGATAGCAAGGCACCAGTAGCCACAACAAGCATTCGTTTAATTTCCCCTTTTTTCATGCGATTTAATAAGTGACCATATACAACGACGGCTGAACATCCTGAGCCACTCGCGCCAGCTAATACAGGTTGACCTTCACGATAGATCATTAGACCACAATCTTGAAACTGTTCTTCTTTGATTTCGGTATTATGTTTTTTAAACAAATCTAGTGCGCATTCTCTGCCAATGTGGCCAAGATCACCTGTCACAATTAGGTCGTAGTAGGATGAGTCGATATTCCGTTCCTTTAAATGGGTTTCGATCGTATCAACAGCTGCCGGGGCCATAGCGCCACCCATATTGAATGGATCTGTCAATCCCATGTCGATGACCCTTCCAATCGTGGCCGAGGTAACGACGGGTCCTTCTCCTTTATTCTTAACCACCGATACACCTGCGCCAGTAACAGTCCACTGGGAGGTGGGAGGCTTTTGAGAACCGTATTCTGTTGGGTAACGAAATTGTTTTTCAACCGCAGCATTGTGGCTTGATGACCCGGTCAATACACAGTCCGCTCCACCATGATTGATAAGAAATGCGGCTAAAGCGAGTCCTTCCATGGATGTTGAACAAGCGCCGAATAAACCTAAGTACGCAGCACCGATCGTTTTTGCTGAAAAACTCGTAGGCGTTATTTGGTTGATTAAATCACCGCCAAGGAAAAACTGGACATCCTCTTTTTTAATATTAGCTTTTTCAGTAGCCCTTAAAGCGGCTTGTTCCAACATTACTTTATGAGCTTTTTCAAACGTGTCTTCTTTTATCCAAATATCCTGGTGGAGAATATCAAAATCTTCTGCCAGTCTTCCTTTAGCTTCAAAAGGCCCACCAACTGTACCAGTAGAGACGATCACGGGTTTATTATCAAAAATCCATGTACGCATTATAGTCCACCCCACTCTATGAGAATGGTTTTGATGAGGGCGATGACAAAGGCGGCAAATACACCGGACATGATGACAGAACCGGCAAGTTTAAACATGTTTCCGCCTACTCCAAGAATAAATCCCTCGGTACGGTGTTCCATAGCTGCTGATATGACGGCATTTCCGAAACCTGTTACAGGTACGGCTGAACCAGCTCCTGCATATTGAGCAATTCTGTCGTAGACTCCAAACCCAGTTAAGAGCATAGTAATGAAGATCATCACGGCTACTGTAGGATTGCCTGCTGTTTGTTCAGTGAAGTTGAAATTATAAATGAAAAAGGTTTGGATGAACTGTCCAATCAAACAAATCAATCCCCCGATTAAAAAAGCCTTTATACAATTTGTAAGGACGGGTCTTTTCACTTCACGTTCACTTTGAAACTGTTGGTATTCTTGTTGAACAGGGGAAAGATTCTTTTTTTTGTTATTGGACATGAAGAACACCTACTTTTATGTTTTTTCTTTAGAAAGTTTAATAATGCGATTAATTTCCGTCGTTAGTTTTTTCTCATTTATCTTCCCATTAGCTAATTGCTGTTTCAGCTTCTCTACTTCCAAATGGATTTTTTTATCCAAAGAAAGAGTAACATTATGACCTGAAAATTGTTTTTCAGCCTGTTCTGTTAATCTCTTTTCAATTTTTTTCATTTGAAAACGTTCATTATGTGGGACTTGGGCTGCAATCAAAAGCTTTTTGTCGTCATTAATAGCCTGAAGATCTTGCAAATGGTTTTTCTTTTGCAAAACTTCCTCAGCTTGTTTAGACACATTTTGATCGTTTAATTCACCATTTGAAAGTTGTTGTATAGGTTGAGAAGAATCCGTTTTCTTCGTTTCATTATCCGATTGACAGCCAGCTGCTAACGCGAATAATGTAATCATTAGGGTTAATAATTTTTTCATATAAATTCACCACCTCAGATAAAACGATTGATGAAGGAAAAAGGCTAGCAATGATAGCTAACCTGTTTCACTCATCATTTATTGTTGTTTGTATTGAGGTTCTTCCTGTTCAATTTCGGTAACACGAGATTCTAAATTATTGATAATAGTCTGTGTGTCTTGTGCTGACTGTTCATATAGTTGTTTAGCTTGCTGATTTTCCGTTCCGAGTGCAAAAGTTTCAAAACTTGCTTGCGCACTTTTTAGACCTGCTACGGTTGTTTTTACATCACTTATAACTGTCATTTTGCTCGCTCCTTTTACTTTTATTTACAATCGTTATTTTGTGCATAACGAAAGAATTGATGACTTCCTATTTTTGGTTAATGTTCTTAAATGGGTTATTAAATTTCCATTTAGTTTACATTTTATTGAAAGTACTTGGGGACGATAGGGTTGAGGAGGTGGATAGCATGCCTAATCCATTTGAAGCAGTATGGAATACATTAAAAACGACTATCGATAATATCGATGAACCTAATTATTATCCGCCAGGTTCTCCAAAAGAATAAGGAAACTTTTTTAATACTTACATCGCAATTTTATGTATTGGTGAATAAAGAGTTGTAAAAAAGGAGGTTCCGTTGCTTTCATCGGAGAATGGGGGATGGGAAACCACTCGCTTTCCGCGGGGAAGACGGCAAGCCTCCTAAAGCTCTGCGGCGTCTCGCCAGTCTATCCTTTTCCGCAGGAGTCTAGATGTTTCCTATCCCCCATGACTATGAAGAGTGGAACGGAACCTTTTTTATGGAAATCGGGGGTGCTGTGTAAATGTTGCCATTGAAATGATCTACTAAGAACACCAAATTGACCTGTAATGTAAATTTGGAGGTGGTAGAGGGTAGGCATATACGCCAGGTAAACCCCTAGCTGCCATTTATGGCCTGAATTTATTGCCACAGAGGTTTTTTTAGGTCTCTTATTAGGTACACTTCATATAAACAGGCGATCACACCCGATTTTTAACAACTTATCTAATGGCTCAATAGATCTGTGTGATGCCATTAGATATATCGGTGACCCCATTGACTTTGCCTTCTATATATTGATTGATTTAGTTCTTTTTTTCTTATATTATCAGTTTTTCAGTGGCCTATCCTCTCATCCCGCAGGAGTCTCGTAATTTCACCGCCCACCTTGCCATGAAAAAGAGGTGCGGAACATCAACGAATCTTAGGAGTTGCCACGTAGCCATTGATATAACAGCATGTTTGTCCTCTGTTTTCATTATGGGGGAAGTCCCACCACTCGCGTCCGTTCGTGAAAATAAAGCAGGGAGGGCAGGGAAAAGCGGACTAGACGAGATCCTGCAGAGCAAAGCAAGGCCACTGAAAAAGTGAATTTGATAAGAGAATTAACTAAACCAACCACAATATATTCAAGTACTTTTCAGTTGAAGAACCACATCTGATGCTTCCGTTCTTCTCACGAAAGCAAGAAGGTCCGGGAAATTATGAGACTCCTGTGGGATGAACATGATCGGTGAAATCCCGCAAGGCGTAGCCGATGACGTACAATAGTCTGTGTAAGTAAGTTTTAGGCTTAAAAAAACAAGGTGGGGTATCCTTA
>NZ_JBHSZV010000004.1:0-164723 GCF_042663045.1 Halobacillus seohaensis
CTATGCGTTTCATGATGTCTTGTTTGATTTCTTCCATGACAAGCATTTCTTCATGAAAAAGGCGCTGAGCCTTTTCGTCACCGGTAATGCTTGCCAGTGTAGAAAGGCCAGCTTCTATATTTTTCACTGTGGCAAGACACTGTTTTACGTTAGAACTTACTGTCATAGTCTTTACTCCTTATCCTTTCGGTTTGAAAATAATCGCTGCGATGGTTCCAAATATAATGGCTGCAGATATACCCGCACTGGTTACTTCGAACATGCCAGTTACCACTCCAACAATTCCGTGCTCTGCTGCTTCTTCCATAGCGCCGTGTACCAATGCGTTACCGAAGCTTGTGATTGGAATGGTAGCACCTGCACCTGCAAAGTCGATGAGAGGTTCATATAAACCAAATCCGTCTAATATGGCCCCTAATACAACTAATGTGCTCAATGTATGGGCAGGAGTGAGTTTGAGTACATCAAACATAATTTGTCCAATAACACATATAATCCCGCCAATGACGAAGGCCCAAAAAAAGATCATTCTTTCCCACCTCCATATTCAATGGAAACGGCATGGGCGATACATGGTATCGTTTCGTCTTGCTGAAAAGTTAATGGGGATAGCAAGGCACCAGTAGCCACAACAAGCATTCGTTTAATTTCCCCTTTTTTCATGCGATTTAATAAGTGACCATATACAACGACGGCTGAACATCCTGAACCACTCGCGCCAGCTAATACAGGTTGACCTTCACGATAGATCATTAGACCACAATCTTGAAACTGTTCCTCTGTGATTTCGGTATTATGTTTTTTAAACAAATCTAGTGCGCATTCTCTGCCAATGTGGCCAAGATCACCTGTCACAATTAGGTCGTAGTAGGATGAGTCGATATTCCGTTCCTTTAAATGGGTTTCGATCGTATCAACAGCTGCCGGGGCCATAGCACCACCCATATTGAATGGATCTGTCAATCCCATGTCGATGACCTTTCCAATCGTGGCCGAGGTAACGACGGGGCCTTCTCCTTTATTCTTAACCACCGATACACCTGCGCCAGTAACAGTCCACTGGGAGGTGGGAGGCTTTTGAGAACCGTATTCTGTTGGGTAACGAAATTGTTTTTCAACCGCAGCATTGTGGCTTGATGAACCAGTCAATACACAGTCCGCTCCACCATGATTGATAAGAAACGCGGCTAAAGCAAGTCCTTCCATGGATGTTGAACAAGCACCGAATAAACCTAAGTACGCAGCACCGATCGTTTTTGCTGAAAAACTCGTAGGCGTAATTTGGTTGATTAAATCACCGCCAAGGAAAAACTGGACATCCTCTTTTTTAATATTAGCTTTTTCAGTAGCTCTTAAAGCGGCTTGTTCCAACATCACTTTATGAGCTTTTTCAAACGTGTCTTCTTTTATCCAAATATCCTGATGCAGAACATCAAAATCTTCTGCCAATCTTCCTTTAGCTTCAAAAGGCCCGCCAACTGTACCAGTAGAGACGATCACGGGTTTATTATCGAAAATCCATGTACGCATTATAGTCCACCCCACTCTATGAGAATGGTTTTGATGAGGGCGATGACAAACGCTGCAAATACACCGGACATGATGACAGAACCGGCAAGTTTAAACATGTTTCCGCCTACTCCAAGAATAAATCCCTCGGTACGGTGTTCCATAGCTGCTGATATAACGGCATTCCCGAAACCTGTTACAGGTACGGCTGAACCAGCCCCTCCATATTGAGCAATCCTGTCGTAGACTCCAAACCCAGTTAAGAGCATAGTAATGAAGATCATCACGGCTACTGTAGGGTTGCCTGCTGTTTGTTCAGTGAAGTTGAAATTATAAATGAAAAAGTTTTGGATGAACTGTCCAATCAAACAAATCAATCCCCCGATTAAAAAAGCCTTTATACAATTTGTAAGGACGGGTCTTTTCACTTCACGTTCACTTTGAAACTGTTGGTATTCTTGTTGAACAGGGGAAAGATTCTTTTTTTTGTTATTGGACATGAAGAACACCTACTTTTATGTTTTTTCTTTAGAAAGTTTAATAATGCGATTAATTTCCGTCGTTAGTTTTTTCTTATTTATCTTCCCATTAGCTAATTGCTGTTTCAGCTTCTCTACTTCCAAATGGATTTTTTTATCCAAAGAAAGAGTAACATTGTGACCTGAAAATTGTTTTTCAGCCTGTCCTGTTAATTTCTTTTCAATTTTTTTCATTTGAAAACGTTCATTATGTGGGACTTGGGCTGCAATCAAAAGCTTTTTGTCGTCATTAATAGCCTGAAGATCCTGCAAATGGTTTTTCTTTTGCAAAACTTCCTCAGCTTGTTTAGACACATTTTGATCGTTTAATTCACCATTTGAAAGTTGTTGTATAGGTTGAGAAGAATCCGTTTTCTTCGTTTCATTATCCGATTGGCAGCCAGCTGCTAACATGAATAATGTAATCATTAGGATTAATAATTTTTTCATATGAATTCACCACCTCAGATAAAACGATTGATGAAGGAACAGGCTAGCAATGATAGCTAACCTGTTTCATTCATCATTTATTGTTGTTTGTATTGAGGTTCTTCCTGTTCAATTTCGGTGACACGAGATTCTAAATTATTGATAATAGTCTGTGTGTCTTGTGCTGACTGTTCATATAGTTGTTTAGCTTGCTGATTTTCTGTTCCGAGTGCAAAAGTTTCAAAACTTGCTTGCGCACTTTTTAGACCTGCTACGGTTGTTTTTACATCACTTATAACTGTCATTTTGTTCGCTCCTTTTTTATCTTTTTAACAAAGTTATTTTACACATATTATTACTTGTTATGATTTACTATTTATTCCATTCTATTTGTGAAATCTGAGAACATCCTGGCAATGTTTTGTTAATGAAAAGAAAAAGGAGTGGTAGTTGTACATGAATTCATTTCACTTATTCATACTACTGTCAGATGTGATTTGCATTGAAATTCATTGTCTGCCTGTTCTTTTATTATTTATACTTCCCAAAGAAGATATGACTGATTATTTTTCACTAATGCAGGTTGGGGAAGGCGTTGCACAGATCAGTATACTGATTTTACTATTCCCTATCTTGGATAAAAAAATTAACGCAAGAATTAAGTGAGGCGATTTTAAATTATCTTTATTCTGGTGGCTCAGTAGATACTTTGGTGCTTATGATTCCCTTATATCCACAATAGATGGAGAATTCAAAAGTGATTTAACCACCTATTTTAATTCGAGCCAAATCAGTGATGGAAAAATGATCGTTTAAATCTATTCCTCAGACAATGTTAGGCACTACTAGTTGAGCTACAATAATATCCCTTCGCTATTAAGCGGGCTGAGAATAAAGAAAGAATTATCACTCTTTTCGTCTTGATAATTTCATTTGCTGATATCCATTAACTTATTGTTTCGGTATTACTTAGAGAAAAAACAACACAGGGTAAAAAAGGAGGGGGGGTATGTCTGGTAGATACGGAGTAGGTTTTGGTGTGATTGTTGTTCTGTTGATTCTATTGATCATTGTTAATGTTATTTTGAATATAGTTCTATTTCTGAGGTTCTTTGTTTAATAAAAGTTCATCGTCTACTTTGTGTACATAAAGATTTCTTCTGAATTTAAAAAAGCCAAGAACTAGGTATCTCGGCTATACTAAACTGTTTCAATAAATAAACAGTAGCGAAACAAACTTTAAGATCCCTTTTAAATGGCCGTTATTATGGTTAGTAAAATCTATATGCGTTCCTTACATTTATTAACAAGAGAGAAGATTTGTATCATGCGTAAGCTAACTTTGAAATGATTTAAAAAGGAGTAGAATTAAATGGAATTATCGCCTTCTTTATACCATTGGCTAATACGACCTAAATGGATCACCCAAAAGCATATACATCAGAATGTGAAAGAACATTTTGACTTTGAAAATAAAAAAATTTTAGATTTCGGTGCAGGTACTGGAGCTAATTGTCCATTATGTTTACCCAGTAATTATTATGGAATAGATCCCGATGTAAGTAGAATTAATTATGCAAAACGAATTTACCCTGATTATACATTTGATGTATTTAAAAACAGTAAAATTCCATTAAAGGACTCTTCGGTTGATGTAATTTTAATTGTTGCGGTATTGCACCATATTCACCCTAAAGAAATTAAAACCTATATAAAAGAATTTCAGAGAATCCTAAAACCAAATGGAGGTAAGATTATTGTTATGGAGCCCTGTTTTACTAATGAAAAATCCATTAGTAATTGGTTTATGGACAAGAATGATAATGGAGATTATATAAAGAACGAGAAAGCGTACTTAAATTACTTTCAACAGCACGGATTTAGGGCTAAAGTCTTAAAAAAATATAGAAAATGCTTCTTTTATCATGAATTATTCTTCTGTGCTTCCATATAATTTTTCCATCATTCCTTAATTTTAAAAAGGTCTAAATAATCATGTTTAAAACAGAGTTTATATGGAGGTTAATCAATCAATGAAAACGAAAACAATCATCTTAATATTGTCTGTTGCTTTGTCAACTAGTGTTTTATCTGCATGTAACGTAGATAACAATGAGATGAATGAACAACCTTAGGATGTTAATTATGATCCCACCCGCTATAACAATGGGGATAGAGGGCCGGAAGCCAATTTTGATGCATTATAAATAAGTGTTACGTGTCAAAGTGAATCTTTGCTCGTTTTATCGTAAATCTAGGTTGTCAATCTGTATCAACAGGTTGATTGACATTTACAAATGGGATAGATAGTATGAATATGACGAAAATTTAATAGTGAAATCATTTCACTAGGGGTACCTTTCAGGAGATGGATAAGCGCTAGGACGTTAGCATGCTATGCTTATTCCTTTACTGACTAAAGGTTGAGATTAAAGTAGAGACTTTAAGACCCTTAGAACCTGATCTGGATCATGCCAGCGTAGGGAAGTGGAGTTGTAGCATAAGTATATACCTATCAATTATTCAATATGCCAATACAACCACTTTTCTTACATGGTAAGAAAAGTGGTTTTTTCTATGATTAAATTTAGGCTGTCAAAGCAGATATTTCCTTCTAGGAAGAAGAAATTCCTGTCGCAGTCCCGTGCAAATCATTTTAAGCTTAGGTAATGTCAAGGCGTTACGTACTTGATATGGTTTCTGGCAAAGTGCTTTTTAAAATAGAAAGGAGTGTATTTATATGGAACCACAGGAAATCATAAATCGGACCATAGAGTTTATAAATAATCGCGATGATTCCGAGACATCATTTAATGAGCAAGCTTTGCATTTATTTGCCTATCAATTCAGAGTTAATCAACCGTATCAACAGTTTTGTAGGCAGCAGGGAAAAACGGTGCGAACAGTAAAGTCGTGGCGTGACATACCAGCTATACCAATTAACGCCTTCAAAGAACTAACACTGAGTTGTGAAGACCCAAGCCAAGTGGAAAGAATTTTTATGACTAGCGGGACGACACAAGGAGTTAAAGGAAATCACTACCATCCAACACTACAAGTGTATGACCGATCGATGATCCGTAACTTTAAAGAAAGATTTATGAACCGGACGTCGAGTATCCGAATGGGAGTCCTTTTCCCAACCGAAGAAGAAATGCCAAATTCTTCACTGGCTCATTATCTCGCATTGGCGGTACAAGAATTCGGAGCAGAAGGTAGCCGTTATTTTATAGGTCAAGAAGGAGTCCAAGTGGGACCCTTAATCGAAGCATTAGAAAAAAGTGAAAACACCGGCCAACCGTATGCCTTAATGGGGGCCACCTATAGTTTCATTCATTTATTCGATGAGTTAGAACGCTGCGGCAGAAGGTTTTCCCTACCCAAAGGAAGTAAGTTGTTAGATACAGGTGGTTTCAAAAACCAGGCACGAGTGATGACCCTGGATGGTTTTTATGACCTGATGCACCATTATCTTGGTGTTCCTCATTCTGCATGTATCAATATGTATGGAATGACAGAGCTGAGTTCTCAGTTTTATGACACTGGTAATGAAAACGTTCCTTCTGTCAAATCAGGGCCGCACTGGACTAGAACAAAAGTAATGAATCCTTTAACCGGAGAAGAGGTTCCGCAAGGAGAAAGGGGAATTCTAGCCCATTGCGATCTGGCTAACTTCAATTCGGTGTCGACCATTCTAACGGAAGATGTAGGTGTGGAAACGGAAGATGGTTTCCTTTTGCTGGGAAGAGCAGAAGGCGCTGCAGCCAAAGGATGTTCCATAAACGTAGAGGAATTTATAAAGGCGACAAAGGGGCTTTCAGAATGAAGGAGGTAACGGGGTATCTTCCATCGATGTATCGAGAGGAAGTGGAGTATAACATATTAACCTTTAAGGGTAACAACCAGACACTAGATATCTATGTCCCCCTTCTGTCCAATGAGCAATTTACTCATATGGCGGAGCACGTGAAACAAGCAAGTGTAAAGGTTTTAAAAAAAAGAACTGTTACTCAGATTGTGGAGAAAATTGACGATGTTATTGGAAAACTTCTAGACAGAAATAATCCATATCGGAAAAAAGCAGAGGCTTTTCTCCCGATTATTACAGGATATGACAAAGAAATGATTCGCTTGGGATTAACATCCTATTTGAAAAATTTTCGGAAACAGGAGCTTCAACGCTTTTTGGTAGAGGACTTTGGGAATCCCTTGCTTTTAGATGATTTTCAACCGCGTCCCAAAAAAAGTTATTCGAAGGCAGTTGGTCCTAACTTGACTACTCATATATGGGCGGGAAATGTACCGGCACTTCCACTTTGGAGTCTGATTTCCGGGTTACTAGTAAAGTCAGGTAATATAGGGAAAGTGTCCAGTTCAGAACCATTGTTTGCAACTCTTTTCGCACAAGTATTGGCAGAGGTCGATCCAGAACTCGCTGACTGCCTGGCTATTGTCTGGTGGAAGGGTGGAGATCAAGAACGGGAAGAAAATATCTTTCAACAATCGGATGTGGTGGTGGGATATGGGGGAAATGAGTCACTGGATGCGCTTAAAACACGTGTTCCACTGACCACTCGGTTACTACCATTTGGCCATAAAATAAGCTTTGGAATTGTTTCTGAAGCGGGGCTAGACGGTCGTAAAACATGGAAAATTGCACATGATGCGGCCTATGATGTCATCCGTTATGATCAACAAGGTTGTTACTCCCCTCATGTCTTTTACGTCCAGCGCGGAGGAAGGGTTTCACCAAAAGACTTTGCATATTTTCTTGCACATGAGCTAGAAAATTTCAGACGTCGATATCCTCGTCGAACGCTAGAGATAGAAGAGGTTTCGATGCTTGCAAGCTGGAGGCAAAAGGAGGAGTTTCAATCCTTTTCCGATAAAGAAAAAGAAGTCATAGCTGAACCTTCAGGTTCTTGGACTGTCGTTTACGAGGAAAACAACCTGCAGCTGACGCCAAGTAGTCTAAACCGTTCAGTTAAAGTCCAAGCCTTTGATTACTTCGAAGAGTTGATCCCATATTTGGCACCCCACCGATCCCTTCTCCAAACTGTTGGGGTAGCGGTAACCCCAAAAGAATTATTCAATCTCGGAAGTTTGCTGGGAAACATAGGAGTCAACCGATTGACAGCAATTGGAGCCATGACTTCACCTGAAGCGGGCTGGCATCATGACGGGCGGTTCAATCTAGCAGACTTAGTCGAGATGGTAGATATTGAGCAGACAGCAGAAGAAGGTGCAGAACATTTTGCCCCATATATGGACTAGGAGGTTCGTGGCATGAGCTATTTAACGGTGGACCATGTGTCATACAGCTATGAAGGAATAGAGAATGTTGTCCAAGACGTAGAGTGGAAGATACCTAAAGGAGAATTTCATTGTTTAGTCGGTAAAAGTGGTTGCGGAAAATCCACATTGTTAAAAATGGTAGCTGGACTTTTAAAGCCTAACAGAGGAGAGGTTTATCTAGCTGATCAAAAAGTAGTAGAGCCCTCCGCAGAGACTGGTTATGTCTTTCAATCCCCTACTCTATTAGAATGGAAGTCCGTCCTTGAAAATGTGTTGCTTCCTATTTCGTTAAAGAAAAAAACGTCAAAGCAAGATTACGATGATGCACTTTCCTTATTAAATATCATAGGTTTGAAAAGGTATGCAGACACTTATCCTTCCAACCTATCTGGCGGCCAGCAAAGTCGAGTGGCCATCGCTCGCGCGCTCATCCGAAAGCCGACCATGCTGTTTTTGGACGAGCCGTTTGCTGCTTTAGATGCGATTACAAGGGAGGGCCTTCAAGAAGACCTATTAAAAATTTGTAAGACGTATCAAACAACGGTTTTATTTATCACCCATGATATCGCAGAGGCTATTTATTTATCAGATCGAGTCGCCGTGATGGAGAAGGGGAAGATTATATACAATTTGAAGGTTGACTTGAAGAAACCTCGGACAGTGGAAATGAGGTACAAACCCTATTTCAATGAGATGGGATTGAAGCTAAGAAAAGCTTTAAAAGGAGGACTCTGATGAAGTATGTTCGAATTTATTCCTTTCTCTTGTTTGGATTCCTCCTTGTAACCTGGGAGTTTATTGCGGGTTTTATGTCTGAGTTAGTGCTGCCTGCTCCGTCTGTGGTAGTTTTTACTTTGTGGGACGGACTACGAACAGGCTACCTGCTGCCGCATATATGGCGTACCACAACGGAAGTACTACTAGGTCTGGCATATGGGGGCGGCCTGGGATTTATCTTAGGATTATTAATGGGAGAAAACGAGTTTTTAAGGCGTTTATTCTACCCTTATGTGATTGCTAGTCAAGCCGTACCGAAGTTGGCTCTAGCCCCGCTTTTTGTTTTGTGGTTTGACTTTGGCATAACATCCAAAGTCGTGATTACAGCACTGATATGTTTTTTTCCGTTATTAGAAAATACGGCCACTGCGATTCAATATATCGATCCGAAAAAAATGGAATTGTTCAAGGTCCTTCAGGCTACCCGATTGCAAACATTGATCCGATTAAAGATACCTACAGGATTGCCGAGTATCCTGGCAGGAGTGCGTGTAGCAGTTGTCCTGGCAGTTGTTGGAGCGGTGGTTGGAGAGTTCATCGGAGCAAGTGAGGGTTTAGGGGCTATGATTATAGCTTCTCAAGGGATGATGGATACCCCGCTTATGTTTGCCATATTAATCGTACTTACGTTGATGGGAATGATTTTGTATCAAACGGTGCACCTCATCGAGAAATTATTATTAAAACATTATAAGGAGGATGGATTATGAAAACACTGATCTTGCATAGTTTAGTGTTCACACTGATAGTTGGATGGTTAGGAGGATGCGGGTCGGATCAAGACCAACAAACTGAATCTGATGAGGAAAAAGGAGAGCTACAAGAAGAATTAAAAGTAGCTAGTTGGAGTCAGCATATTACGGAACAGACAAACTTGCTAGTTGATGAGGAGAAGAGTTTCTTTCGTGAACAGGGGATTGATCTTACGGTTATCCCTGGTCAAGGCGGAGGAGATGCCATTAAAAATATTTTAACAGGAAAAGCAGATGTCGCGTTTACGGATCCGGGCTCTCTTTTCTTTGCCTTAGATAAGGGAGAAGATCTGAGAGTAATATACAACATTTATCCTCAAAATGTCTTTAACGTCGTTGCATTAAAGGAAAGCGGCATTACAAAACCTGCAGATTTAAAAGGGAAAAAAATTGGGGTGTATAGCCTCTCCAGTGGGACTCGCCAAAATCTTCTAATACTTCTCAATCAAGTAGGGTTAACAGAAGACGACGTGGATATTGTCGAAACCGGTCTATTAAACTTTGCTCCGCTGATGCAAGGAAAAGTGGATGCGACAGCTGCGACTGACACTGGTTTGTTTATTGGTAAACAAAAAAGTCTAGGTGAAGTAAATGTCATGGAAGTAAAAGACCATTTAAATTTCCCTAGTGATTTGTTTGTAGTAACAGAGGACGTGTTTCAGCAGAAAAAGGGTCAATTGCAAAAGTTTTTGACTGGGTATCGTAATAGTGCAGCATGGATGATGAAAAGCCCAGAGGAAGCTGCAAAGTTAGCTCAAGAATACACAACCGATGGCAAGGATATCGAGAATAACATGGAAATAATCAAGTTACGGAACAAATCAAGCGTTTCGTCCTTAACAGAGAAAAAAGGGCTTGGGACGATTGACACAGAGAAATTACAACGAGCTGCAGACACGTATAAACAGCTTGATCTTATTGACAAAAGTTTGAATATGGAAGAAGTCGTAAATACCGAACTACTTCCCGCAAAATAAATGGAGGATACTTATGAAGAAGTTTAATAATCAAGTGGTATTGGTCACGGGGGCAAGCCGGGGAATTGGAGCAGCAATGGCCCGGGAATTTGCCAGTGAAGGTGCGACAGTTATTGTGAATTACTTACAAAGTCATGAGGCAGCGGAAGAAGTCGTTGCATCTTGCATCGAACGGGGTGGCGACGCCTTGGCGATCCAAGCGGATGTAACCTCTGGATCGGCAGTAGAACAAATGATCAAGGGTATTAGATTAGAGATGGGTAAACTGGACATAGTCGTCAATAATGCTTTTAAGCCATACAGATTTAACCCCGATGAACGGAAAATGTCTTGGGACTTGAAGTGGGGGGACTATCAAGAACAAATAGAGGGTGCCCTCCGTTCCACCTACCATGTCTGTCACGCTGTGGTTCCTGAAATGAAGAAGCATGCCAAAGGAAGCATCATTAATATCTCATCGAACCTAGTTTCCAACCCGATTATACCTTATCATGATTATACGACAGCAAAGTCTGCAATCATCGGATACAGCCGAAACCTTGCGGCTGAATTAGGTGCTTTTGGCATCCGGGTGAATTGTGTAGCGCCTGGCTTAGTATACCCAACGGAGGCAAGTTCAGAAACAAAAGAAGAAGTGAAAGAAACGATTATCTCACAAACGCCGCTGCGTCGTATCGCTTCACCGGAAGATATTACAGGACCAGTCATGTTTCTAGCCTCTGATTGGAGTCAATTTATGACTGGGCAGACGTTATATGTAGATGGTGGTCTCGTAATGAACTAGGGAGATATCGGTGGAGAATCGTAAACTAGCTATATGAAGGTAGGATTGTGTTTGAGCGTTTCTTCTATGAAGGATTGCAGTGAAGGTATCAGATGAAACTAACATAAGTTGTTTTCTTGAAGAAGTTGATAGCCAATCAGATTAAACAGAGTAGAAAAAATTTGTTAGTTTAATTTAAAGACTTAAGTGATTTTGAATCATTATTCCTAAATTTGGATGTTGATAAAAATATAATTAGTGTTATTATAGCCTCTTACACTACGTATGCAGAATAAATAAATATAGAGACATTAGAGACAATTGATTGAAATATAAAGGGTATAGGTAGTGTTATTAGTCTTTCATCATTAAATTGATGGAAGGCTTTTTTTGTACAACAGAATGTTCAAAAGCAACCACTACTTTTATCCATGGCTGAATTGAAATTTAGCCTGAGTGGGATTTGGGAGAAACATATAATATATTTAAGAATTTCGTTATGGGGCAGAAAGGGGGCAGAATTTCATCAATTTTAAAGGTTTTTATTCCCTTAAGATTCGATTACAGGACGGAACTAGCTGTTCAACGAAATGGTTGAACAGCTAGTTCCGTTAATTATTATGTGCTATTGAGAGGAGCTTTAAACATAAAAAAGCCGAAGCTTCAGCTCCGGTAACGTGAGATGAATGATAACCATTAAGAGCTATCCAGTGTAAAGGGGAATCTTATAGCTCTGCGACTATTATATGGGAATTTTTCAGGAAGTATTCAGCTATTTAGAGGGTTTAATTTGGACGTAAAAGATTGAAGGAATGGAAATAGCTGAGGGGGGATGTTGATAATGGAAAACTTAACTTAGAAATGGATCTACCAGAAGGTGATTCCTCGTTCTGTGTCGTATATTTTAATGGAAAGGAAAAAATAACCACTTTACCTAGGGAGTGATTACGCATCAAAGGAAGGTGAAGAGGGTTAAGTTTGATGAGGGAGGAAGAGCTTTAAGTGAATGAAAAAAGTATTGAAGGTTCCGCCTTAACAATGGGTTTTTTAATGCCTGGGAGTTGTTATTATTAAATTTAGAATATAGTTCTCTTTAATTGTGTACCCTTTTCAAAAATAGTTGGGTTTTTGTTGACTTATGCCTGGTATTATTGGTTATTCAATAGAATTAGGAAGAATTCTAAAGGGAATTGATAAAGTGGATAGTGAGCTGGTCAAGGATGGGGATTGGCTTTTATTTAACATTCTTTTTCTATGATTTTATGATACCTTCTAAATTATTCTATTTATTAAATGAATGGGGTGAATTTGTAATTTTACTTCTATCCATTTTACTGATATATAGCTTTTAAAAAGGGTTTTTATGTGTAGTTTCGATATTAATAAGTAGTACACAGAAAGGGAAATACTTTCTTTAAAAACCCAACGCTAATATTGCTATAACAACTCCAAAAGATTGGAGGATTAAGCAGACACAGATCGAGAGCATTACGCTCTTGGTTTGTGTCTTTTTTTAAAAGAAAAAGAGAGGAACTTAATCCATCTCTTTTTCTTTTTATCTTTTCAAATAGGTTATCAATAGTTGTTTTTCTATTTTCTGTTTCCTCAGTAAGAACCTTATAATTACTCAGTCTAGATTTTTTTATGAAATGCCCTAAACAGAGGGCATTTTTAAAAAGTCAACAGCTTTTTTTCTTAGACTTGACCATTTCCTGTATTCTCCATTTTCGACGGAACAGAAATGCTTGATAACGCTTGCCCTGCTTCATTTGCATATATGTTGTTTGTTGCAAAATCACCAAGTGCAACCATACCCACCAGCTTCTCATTTTCTACAACCGGTAAACGTCTAATTTGCTTTTCCCCCATCATAGTCGCAGCTTCATGCACATCCATATCCGGTCGTCCTGAAACGAGCGAAGATGTCATGCATTCTGAGCATTGAGTGTGACCATCCATACCATGTGCAGTTGAACGCAGAGTAATATCTCGATCCGTGAGAATACCCATCAATTGTCCATTTTGAACAACAACCGGCAATGCCCCCAAATTATGTTGTTCCATCATAGCAGCAGCTTCTTGAAGTGACTGATTTGGTGCGACAGAAATAATATTTTTGGACATCATTTGACCTAAGTTTTGATATTGAGTCATTTTTATTCCTCCTTCTATCCTTATTATGACCAGTGACCAAAAGAATAATCGCTGACTTTTGTTTGGCAGTGGTAATCCTAGACTCTGCTTTTGGACCTCATCTTTTGGAGTATTTTATGATTGATTTGGTGGATATGAGGAGATTCTATGGTAGGAGAATATGATAAAGCAAGTCACTATTTATTGAGTTATATGCTACTGAAAATCCCTGCGAGAGTAATGGGGGCCGTTTCCTATCGCAAACAAAGAAAACGTAACAAAAACGCCTAACAACTTGTATATCAATTTGTTAGGCGTTTTTTGTTGGTAAAGTATTCACTCATTTTTTCAGCCGGAACTAGTTATAAAAATTGCATTGTGTTTATCAGGTCATTCCATCATGAATATTATATAGTATTTTTAGCAATATATAGATATATCAGTTTGCCAAGGGGGGGAACATTTTTGGATTTAAATTTCATATGGAAAGCTATTGTTATTGTCATTGGTGGAGTACTTATTTTGCGTTTAGCTGGAAGAAAATCAATTTCACAGCTTACAGTTGCTCAAACTGTCATGATGATAGCTGTCGGTTCATTAGTTATTCAACCGGTAAGTGACAGAAACATTTGGATTACAATGGTCATCACACTGTTACTGGTACTTACACTTATTTTTATTGAGTATATCGTTTTGAAATATGATGCTATGGAGACTTTTATTTACGGAAAATCAGTTCTTGTCGTCGAAAATGGTCAAATTAATGAAAGGAATTTAAAACAGTTACGTTTAACTGTTGATATGCTTGAAGTACGATTGAGACAACAAAATATAAAAACGTTTAGTGATTTACAATGGGCTACCATTGAATCAAATGGTCAATTAGGATATATGTTAAAACCTAATAAGGAATACGCTACGAAAGAGGATATTCAATTGCTGATATCGATGATGCAAGTGAATCATTGTAATCCACCTGCTAAAACATCAGTAACTCAAACAAGTGTATCGAATAATATTTTTGAGGAAATTAAAAATAAAAAACATGTAGAAGAACTTCCAAAAGACCTGAAATGAGGGTAACTGCTGAATGAAAACTATACAAAAGTATAAAAACTTTTTTTCGGTTCTCGGTCAATGGCTATTATTTGGAATTATAATTGGTATTATTGTGGGGTCAGCAACCGCTTTCCTTTTAGAGACGAATGATTTTCTAGGAGAGTTACGAGAGGAAAAAAATGAATGGCTTTTCTTCCTACTTCCTCTAGGAGGAATTGTCATCGGGTACATATATATGACTTTTGGAAGGGTGTTTTTGAATAATACTTTACATGATGCTGCTGAGTTAAATAATCTAGTGATAGATGGGGTTCATGGAAAAAAACAGGTACTAAAAAGAATGGGACCCATCGTCTATTTGGCAACCTTTATAACTGTCTTATTTGGGGGTTCAACAGGAAGAGAAGGTGCGGCCGTCCAAATGGGAGGAAGTGTGGCTGAATCTGTAAACAAGTTCTTCAAGCTAAACATAATCGATAGAAAAATTATCCTCATGAGTGGCATAAGTGCCGGATTTGGTGCGGCCTTTGGAACACCCATAACAGGTGCTATTTTCGGCATAGAGATGGCTGTTTTAGGTAAGATGAAATTTGAAGCAATTATTCCGTGTCTTACGGCGAGCTTTGTCGGTCATTATATAGCGACAGCAGCTTGGGGAGTTGTACACGAAGAACTAGTTATCCAAACGGTTCCAGAACTATCTGTAATTACGTTTGCAAAAGTTATTGTTGTCTCCATTATTTTTAGTCTTTTAGTTATCTTATACTGTCAATTAAGACATGGTATTCAAAAACTCTCTGAGAAATATCTAAATAAAAACCATATGAAAAGGGCATTTGTAGGGGGGCTTATTATTGTGGCATTGACTTTAATAGTAGGTTCGCAAGATTACAATGGCCGAGGGTTAGATATGCTTGAACAATCTTTTCAAGAAGATGTTCCTCCCTTTGCCTTCTTAGCCAAGCTAATATTTACTGCAGTTACGCTTGGAACTGGTTTTGTTGGGGGAGAGGCCATCCCTTTATTTTTTATGGGAGCAACATTAGGCAATACCTTACATACATTCATAGATTTACCTATGTCATTTCTCGCTGCATTAGGAATGATTGCTGCTTTTAGTGGTGGTGCTAATACTCCTATAGCAGCTTTCTTATTGGCAATGGAGATGTTTGATGGAAAAGGAGTAGAATACTTTTTTATCGCTTGTCTAGTTAGTTATATATTTTCCGGACACCATGGACTATGGCCTTCTCAACAAATACAGGAACCCAAGAGTAGGTTATATCATATCGTTAAGGGAGAAACCATTGAAAATATTGAAAAGAAGAGAAACCCTTAGTGTAAAGTGATAATGATTATTAAACCGGTGTCTTTTACGACTATCAAAAGTCAAAAAGCAAAAGACTGGAGGATGTTAAAAGGATTAAGTCCTTATCCCTACATAGGGAAGGCAGAAGTGATGTAACCGATTAAGGCGAGGTTTAGTCATTACTTCCGGGGTTCATATCTAAATGGTGGAGGGCTATCTTTGTTTTATTAGCTCTGTGTGTAGCGCCTGGCTTAGTATACCCAACGGATGGCAAGTTCAGAAAAGAAACGATTATCTCACAAACGCGCTAAGTCGTGTTACTTCAAGATATTAGAGAACCAATCATGTTTCAGCCTCTGGAGTCAATTTATAACTGGACAAACGTTATATATAGATAGTGGTCTCGTAATTAAGTAGGGGAAGGAAGAAGGGAGATATTGGGTATAAGAGATAGCGGGGTTATATTTGAGCGTTTCTTCTACGAAGGACTAAATTGGAATGGGTTATTGATGGTTTCAGGAACAATGATCAAAGTATATTGAATAATTCTAATAAATCTAACTTATATAGACGCCTTTGCGATGAAAGTATCAAATAAAACTGACATAAGTTGATTTCTTGAAGAAAATTGAAAGCGAATTACACTAAACAGAGTACAAAAAAATTGATAGTTTGAATTTAATGGACTTAAGTGATTATGGATCAGTCTTCCTAAATTAGGAAGTTGATAAAATTATAATTAGTGTTGTGATAGCCTCTTACACTACGTATGCAAAATATATAGATATATAGATATTAGAGACGATTGATTGTAATATAAAGGGTAGGTAGTGTTGTTAGTCCTAACATCATTAAATTGATGGAAGGCTTTTTTTTACAACAGAATGATTCAAAAGCAACCACTACTATTATCCATGCCTGAAGCGGCTTTGGTTAAGAAAGTCTTCGCTTCCAATGATGGGAATCTTGATGAATTATAGCTTTTTCATACCGATCGCGGAAATGAATTTAAAAATCAAGCGACCGAAGAGTTACTTGAAACCTTTGGAATAGATCGCTCTTTGAGCATGAAGGGCTGTCCTTATGATAATACGGTCGCTGAAGTTACATATATAAGGTGAGTAAGACAGACTTTGTCTATAGAGGAACACTCGAAAGCCAGAAACACTTGATCTGGCCTTATTTGATTTGATTATGTCCCCTGGTACAATCACATACGAATTCATGGAACGCTAAGTATCTAAGCCCAATTTAATTCAAGAAGAAACATCTTAACATATTTGTCTGATTTCGTGTTGACAATCCAGTCCAACTATGTGATCACCAAAAAGAGGGTGATCACATAAATGACCACGCTTTGCCTAAAAGGGTATGAAATTGCGCGAAATTGTTCTAGGAATCGAAAAGGTATTGTTGTGTTTGTTCAGTAACACGAAGATAAACAAATGGTTGTGAATTGGTGTGATTAAACGCAAAGTGTAAAAATAAACTCATTAAATCTTAATAGTGGTCGCTGTTTCCCATTAATAATTTTCATTTTCTTAATCCCCTATCTGGACTAATCGCTTTTTATTCCTCATTTGGTCTCACATTTTTTGAAAAAAGTTTTAAATTTATTTTCTAATGGTGAAATACACTAGTAAGGTGGCACTTCGGACTGGATATTGACTGGATTTTCCTTATTAACACCGATATCTTATTTAACCTCATACTAATTCCGTAAAGTTGGAAAACCGATTATATAGGGGTTTTCACATCTTATCTTCTATTATTTATTTAATACAGGGAATGGGCGGCATGATCCAAAAATCTTTATGATAAGTATCTTGACGGCAAAAATATAGAGCTTAATCTGATCCCTTTGTTCAAAAACAAAAGTGGTGAGTAATTAGGTTCAACAAAATAAACCTTGTTGACCAAACACGTCAACAAGGTTCGTAAACCATCCAACTTTATCATAAGAGTTGAGAATAACACTTAATTAGACGGCATCAAATCAGCAATTCTCTTACTATCTTCTATGCGGTCATCACCTTGACAGGGTGGAGGTCGTGTTGGTTCGAGCCCACTCGGAATCATCTAATCAAAGCGCCGGAATGGCGTGGTTTCCCGTGAAAGGGGAAGCCGCGTCATCTCTTTTGTTTTTAACTGATGATAGTGGAAAAATAAATAAACTTGTTCTCTAGTCTAGTTGCCAAGCAACGAATGATAAATATTATACTGTTTATCCTATCCCGATTCACCCCAAAAACACCCCGAAAACACCCCATATAAGATGAAATGCCCTGATTCGGTTTGATTCGATTGAAAAGTAAAGCCCGTTAAATCAAAATATTTGATAACCTTTGATCGAGTTTCTTCCTATAATATATGTTCCGTACACAAGTACACCCTTGGGAACGTGAGCAATATCTACAAACTTATTAACTGTTAAATGCCCTGGCGCTCTAAGCGTCAGGGCATTTTTATTTGGACTTATATATCTCGGATCTAGTAGTTTATCTATTGTCCACAGTAAACAAAAGAATTACCATACGAAGGATAAATTTGAAAGTACTGCACACTCTAATAATCAAATAGGTAAAGGAGTTGTATTAATGAATAAAGTTTGGTTAGGTTTAATAGTTGCGTTTCTATTATCTATAGGAACTATGGGATTCTTACCATCAGAGACGGAAGCGGAAGGATTTTCTGATGTGAAATTAACTGAAGAGCAGCAAAAAGAGATGGCAATTCTACAAAAAGAAGCCTTTAATCAGAAAAAAGAAATTATCAACAAATATGTTGAGTACGGGGTATTTAATGAAGAAAAGGGTCTGAAAATGATTTCTAAATTCGAAGATCACTATAATAAGTTAGAACAAAATGATTTTGTGCCAAAGTGGGATCAACATCATAAAAAACATCATAAGAAAGATTAACGTGTTTAGTTTTGAAGTGCAAAATTTGAAGTCAGAAGATGAAACAAAGTTATGATTAGTAAACATATGAACAGGATAGAAACGCCATAATTAAAATGCTTGGAGCAAAAAAGCTCTGAGCATTTTTTATGATATTCTTGTTCAACTAAACCCCGGATTGTGGAATAAAAGAATGGCTGTTCCGCTGCTTTTCACCGGAGAATGGGGGTACACACCAGGTAAGCCTCCTAATTGCTGTTTATGGACTGAAATTATTAACCACAGTGGCTTTATGTCAAGGCCCTTAATTAGGCGGGCTTTATTTAAAAAGACCATCATACCTGTTTTTAACAATTTATCTAAGTGGCTCAATAGATATAACAGATATCTCATACTTTAGCAAAAACGGAGAACAATATGATTCCGATGGAAATATATGGCACGCGACTCCTTCCCCGCTGCCTCTTTCTCCACACAATCATCTCGGAATCGAGTCTTCAACAATCCTGTCTCGTTTATTGAATAACTCCTTTTTTTCTTTAATATAAATACAGAGATTTAATATATCAATATACTACTATTCTAAGTGAATCGTTTGTGCATTGTAATTAATCTAGTTTAGAACCAGTTCTAAGAAGTAACTTAAGTTACCTAGCTGACTTCTTATATTGGCAACCAATAACATAGATAAGTAGGTATTACTTGAAATGGAACGATATAAACAAAAACAGCTAGGAGCATATGGTCATTTGCTCCTAGCTGTTTTTGTTAACAAGATTAATGTACAGTACGGTATAAGCCAACGACCTTACCTAAAATGGATACATCGTTTAATATGATGGGCTCCATAGTGGCGTTTTCCGGTTGCAAGCGAATAAAATTACTTTCTTTAAAAAAGCGTTTAACAGTAGCCTCTTCATCTTCCGTCATGGCTACAACAATATCTCCGTTATCAGCAGTTGTTTGTTGTTTAACAATCACCATATCTCCATCTAATATTCCAGCTTCAATCATACTTTCTCCTTGTACAATAAGAACAAAGCTATTATCATCCGTTCCCGCCAAGGAGTCTGGCAGTGGAATGTATTCTTCAATATTTTCAATGGCTGTGATTGGTGAACCAGCAGTTACTTTACCAATTAGAGGGGCATAAGCAGCTTCTGCCCTAGGTATTGTGGATTCTTCTTCTAACTCAATGACTTCAATTGCTCTAGGTTTTGTTGGATCCCTCCGTATAAACCCTTTCTTTTCTAATCTAGAAAGGTGCCCGTGGACCGTGGAACTCGACGCCAATCCTACTGATTGGCCGATTTCTCTAACTGAAGGTGGATATCCTTTAAGTAATACTTGTTCTTTAATGAAATCTAGTATTTCTTGTTGCCTTTTTGAAAGTTTATTCATAATTGAACACCTCGAACATAGGTTTATAGTAACTACATTCTATCATGTGATGTTCAAATACACAAACAAGCGTTCGAAAAAGGTGTTGACAAGAACAGACGTTCTTATGTAATATAACCATCAAAAGCGAACAAATGTTTCCAGGAACGTTTGTTCTAAATGACGAGGAGTGGAACTATGTTTAATAAACTTTCAAAATTAGATGTGACTTATATTTTATTATTTGCTGCTAGTTTAGTGTTTCTATACTTTTCTATGGTGACTAGCGTATAGTACGCTTGAAGGGAAGCTTTAGAAGAGAGGTAGAGATGCATGAAAGCTATTTTATATTGTCGAGTAAGTACAGAGAAAGAAGAACAAATGAGTTCGCTAGCCAGACAGAAATCTGAATTGATAGCGATGGCCAACAAAAGATCTATCGAAGTTGTGGATTGTATTGAAGAAAAAGCGAGTGGATATGAAATAGAAAGAGAAGGGGTTTTCCGGCTGCTTGAGCAATTTGCTAAAGGCGAAGCGGATTTGCTACTTGTTCAAGATGAAACAAGGTTAGGACGGGGAAATACCAAAATTGCTTTGTATCACCAACTATATAAATTAAATGTACGTGTTTTTTCTTTAACAGATGATGGGGAAATAAGAATGTCAGAATCTGACTCTATGGTCTTACAAATTGTAGGTGTCGTTGAAGAATATCAACGGAAGATCCATAATATGAAAATAAAAAGAGGGATGAAGAAAGCTGTTGATAATGGATATAATCCTCATGATAATTTATCGAACCAACACCTTGCTCCTGGTAGGGAAAGGTTAGCATTTCCAGTCGAAGAGGTTGTGCGTCTTAGAAACAATAACTTAACATTCAATGAGATAGCAGCGACATTAAGAGGACTAGGATATGATGTTTCAAAGGCAACGGTACATAGAAGGTATCAGGAGTTTGTCACACTTGAAAAAAGTGATAGGGAACGTTAGTATATACAGAAGACAAATGTCGACAGGCTCTTGTCTTTCTATGTATTCTAATACCAAAAGGAGTTTCTTATATGCTTTCAAACGAAAAGTTAAATCGCATAAATGAACTGTCACATAAATCCAAAGATCAAGGATTAAATGAGGAAGAAAAGCAAGAACAACAAGAACTTCGTCAGGAATATTTAAAAAACGTACGCAAATCTTTTAAGAATCAATTAAAAGGGATGACAGTAGTAGACCCTGAAGGTAAAGATGTCACTCCTGAAAAGCTTAAAAAAATGCAGGATAATGAGAAAAAAAACTAAGGCATTAATATAACCGCACTCACCCTAAGTGCGGCCTTTTTGTTTAATAATTTATACTAAGGGAACAATAAAATTCGGAACATTTTATCACGTAATTCGATAACTATGCTTGTCACTTAAGCATTTTCATTATAGGATAATATATGTTACATATACGTGAATTTGAAAGGGGAAATTATTTAATTATGGCAAACAGCCTCGAACAAACATCTATTAACTCGATCCGTACATTAGCAATTGATGCAGTAGAAAATGCAAACTCTGGCCATCCGGGAATGCCAATGGGCGCAGCTCCAATGGCGTATACTTTATGGACGCAATTTATGAACCATAATCCAGGTAACTCTGATTGGTTCAACCGTGACCGCTTTGTTTTATCCGCAGGGCATGGTTCCATGCTTTTATATAGCCTGCTACACTTATCAGGCTACAATGTAACGATTGATGATTTAAAGTCATTTCGTCAGTGGGGTTCAAAAACTCCTGGACACCCTGAATTTGGTCATACAGATGGTGTAGAAGCAACAACTGGTCCTCTTGGACAAGGTCTTGCTATGTCAACTGGTCTAGCTATGGCAGAAGCACATCTAGCTGCTAAGTATAATCGTGATCAATACAATGTTGTGGATCACTATACCTTTGCTATTTGTGGAGATGGTGATTTAATGGAAGGGGTTTCATCTGAATCAGCTTCTCTAGCTGGGCATCTAGGATTGGGTAAACTTATCGTCCTTTACGATTCTAATGACATTTCTTTAGATGGTGATCTTGATCGCTCGTTTAGTGAGAGCGTAGAGAAACGTTATGAAGCTTATGGATGGCAAGTGATTCGTGTAGAAGATGGAACGAATACTGAGGAAATCACAAAAGCGATTGAACAGGCTAAACAAAACAATGAACAACCAACTATGATTGAAGTGAAAACAGTTATTGGCTATGGTTCTCCTAATAAGTCGGGTAAATCTGCATCTCACGGAGCCCCTCTAGGTGAAGAAGAAGTTCAATCTACTAAGGATTATTACAAGTGGGGTCATGATCCATTCCATGTTCCAAATGAAGTTTATCAAGATTTCACTAACAAAGTGAAAGAAAATGGTGAACAAAAAGAAGCAGAATGGAATGATATGTTCAAGCAATATAAAGAGGCTTATCCTCAGCTGGCAAGCGAACTTGAATCAGCGATTGCTGGCAGACTTCCTGAAGGCTGGGTAAATGAGTTACCTTCTTTTGAGCCCGGAGAACATAGTCCGGCAACTCGCGCAGCTTCTGGAGAAGTTATTAATTCATTGTCTAAATCAATCCCATACTTTTTCGGTGGAAGTGCCGACTTAGCCGGTTCAAACAAAACATCAGTTAACGGTGAGGAAGATTTCACTCGTGAAAACTATGCAGGCCGAAACATTTGGTTTGGAGTTCGCGAATTTGCTATGGCAGCGGCATTAAACGGAATGGCTCTTCATGGAGGATTGAAGGTGTACGGAGGAACTTTCTTCGTATTTAGTGACTATTTACGCCCTGCATTAAGATTATCTGCCTTAATGGATCTTCCCGTGAATTACGTTTTAACACATGATTCAGTAGCAGTTGGTGAAGATGGGCCGACCCATGAACCAGTTGAGCAGCTTTCTTCATTGCGTGCAATGCCTAATTTATCCGTAGTTCGCCCAGCTGATGGTAATGAAACGAGTGCAGCATGGAGAATCGCGATAGAATCGAATACAACACCTAACGCTTTAGTTCTTACTCGTCAAGGCTTACCAACCTTAGAGGGAACAAAGGAGCTAGCTTATGAAGGCGTGAAGCGTGGAGCATATGTTTTAAGTGATTCTGATAAAGACACTCCTGATGGTATCTTATTAGCATCTGGTTCAGAAGTTCAATTAGCTGTTAATGCTCAGTCGGAACTGAAGACCAAAGGTTACGATGTCCGAGTTGTGAGCGTTCCATCATTTGATCGTTTCGAAGTCCAGGATAGCGAGTACAAGGAAAGCGTTCTTCCTAACAATGTAAGGCAGCGTCTTGCGATTGAGATGGGAGCTTCCTTTGGATGGGAACGTTATGTAGGTTTAGATGGATCCGTTATCGGAATTGATACATTTGGAGCATCAGCCCCTGGAAATACAGTCATTGAAAACTATGGTTTTACTGTAGACAATGTAGTAAAGCATGCTGAGAACCTTATGAGTAATTAATACTAAAACTACTGCACAAATTTGTGCAGTAGTTTGGTTTGGTATAAGGAATTTTGACAAAAGTTGCCCTAACTAGCTGACATAATGTGACATACAACTCTCTCTTTGCTCGTTATAATACTTGCAAGGAGGGATGGTCACATGCAATTTGCAGTGTATGCAATTAAGCGAGAAATCACTCATCATTACTATTATAAAGTTGATTTGTTAAAGCGATTCTTCGAAGAATGCCATGCTTTCTCAGATTCTATCATTTATAAGAAGCAACTAGATTATATTACGAGCCATTTCTCTTATAAAGAATGGCTGAAAAAAATTCATGAAAATCAAAAGCATTTAAGTGATCGCATATTCGATTGTGAAATAATTTATGATATACTAGAAGGTAAGAACTGCTGTTGTTTATTTCAGTGTGACAGCCTCTGGCAAGCAGAAAGGGTTTTATTTCAACCGCTACGAATGTGCAATCAATCGTTTTTTATTATAGAGGAAAGCGGCGAGCATTACGGATGGATTTCCCCTCTTATACGTCAGCGTCTGTTATCGTAAATGCTCTATTGTATTCCAATGAGCCTTTTACTATACTGTTATTTGAGACAACACGAAGGAGGAAGACGTTGATATGACTTTGGGCATCGTATGGATAATCGTGATTGCCGTTTTAGCTCTAATAGGTGGCGTAGCTTTAGGCTTCTTCATCGCTAGACGGTACATGATGAACTATTTGAAAAAGAACCCACCGATTAATGAACAGATGTTACGTACACTGATGATGCAAATGGGCCAAAAGCCTTCGCAAAAGAAAATCAATCAGATGATGCGTTCAATGAACAATCAAACGGATCAAAAGAAATAATGACATTGCCTCAACCGCTTGTTATAGCAAGGGTTAAACATGTCATCTAATATGGTATTTATGATGAACGAAAGAGTAAACATCCTTGTTGACTTAATCTTTCATCAATAATTACCATAATATCGATTAATCATTCAAAAGCCACTTTTCCTATTGAATTCTTAACCAGAATTTAATGGAGAGTGGTTTTTATTATGGCATTCGAAAGACATAACTTAGTAAGTATGCTAGCCAATTGATAATTAGCTAGCATACTTACTAAGCTCCTGCATACAAAGATTATAGGTGCCTTTTGAATAATTATCCTTTTAATTTTATAAATTTAAAGGATAAATTACTTTTTGCTAGAAATTGTGGTTAAAAGGAGGAGTGTAGATGAGCATTGATTTTAACAATCACTTAAAATGGGAAAAGGAGATTAAAAAGCAAAAACCAAAAGAAATTAATGATTTATGTGTGAAGTGGGAGTTGGCTGTTCAAGAACTAAAATCAAATGTTAGTTCTTGGTTGTCTGATTCAATTAATGCTGGCCTTATTGAAGTCAAAGATCAACCTTTTGGTAACTGTGAAAATATAGTCATAAATAAAGATGATAATATAGTTTGTATGCGAGAGGTACGCTTTGAAAACATAAATAGAAACCGGTTTGAAATGTTTCATAGTAAAAAAGATACGGTATTTTTGGAATATAATTTTGAAAAGGAATCGTGGGAGTTCCGAAATCTTAAAAAACGATTTTCTCAAAATAAAAAACTTGACCGAAACTTGTTTTTAAATTTGTTAAAAGAATATATTTAATGATTTGGGGATCTCCAGTATTGGAGATCTTTTTTATTGTGTATTATTTTCGACAAGGATAAGGAGACAAAAGCCTTGAATTTTTGAAAGGGAAAGGACGATTTATATGTATAGAAAGTGTAATAAATCGTAAATGATAAAACATTTGACAGCTTTAGATTGAGAGCTTTTGGAAACTTCAATAGATGTTCACAGTTGGATGATCGTGTTTTTTAAGGCTGTCTGATACAATAGGATACGAGTAAGATGAGGGGGACGTAATTTATGAATGATATTAATGTTTTTTTAGCCTTCGGAGCTGGTTTTCTTTCCTTTATTTCTCCTTGTGTCCTTCCTTTATACCCTGCGTTCCTTTCGTACATAACAGGGATGAGCGTTAGTGAATTAAAGGAAGACAATGGGATGCTTAAGCGCCGTAGTCTAATCCATACGATTCTTTTTTTATTAGGATTTTCTACAATATTTATCATATTAGGATTTTCAGGATCTTTATTTTCGCAATTTTTAATTCAAAATGATGACATTATCCGCCGCTTAGGAGCCATTTTAATTATCTTTTTCGGCTTCATTATTATTGGAGTATTTAACTTTCAATTTTTAATGAAAGACCGAAAAATTAAATTTAAAAATCGTCCAGCCGGCTATATTGGATCATTTCTTATTGGTTTAACCTTTTCTTTAGGATGGACTCCATGTACGGGACCGATTCTTTCAGCAGTACTAGTTTTAGCTGCTGATCAGCCTGATTTATTTCTCGTAATGATGATATCCTATTCACTTGGTTTCTCCTTGCCTTTTCTAATTCTTTCCTTCTTTATTGGTAAGATGGGGTGGATTAAACGTCATAGTGGTTCAATCGTGAAAATTGGTGGCTATATTATGATTGTTATGGGAATCGCCCTATACTTTGACTGGATGACAAGATTGACTTCCTATTTAGCTGGTCTTTTTGGATTCCAGGGATTTTAGAACGTAGATTTTCTAAGCAATTTATATTATGATAGGGACATTGAACAGGATAGAAGGAGTTTACATATGACGAGAACAAATGATTTAATTTTACGAACAACAACAACTTTAATCGCATTTATTTTACTTGGCTTTTCTGTATACTTATTTTTCGCTGGTCATAATAAACCAGGTGGAGGGTTTATAGGAGGGTTAATGGCAGCAGCTGCTCTTATTCTTATGTATATGGCTTATGGCTTAACCGCCATGCAAAAGATCATCCGTATTAATTTCATGTATATGATATTTACCGGATTAATTATTGCAGTAGGAACAGGAGTTGGAGCTTTCTTGTTTGATGCTCCATTTTTAACCCAAAACTTTGGTTATTTTCAGTTGCCAATCCTTGGAAGAACAGAACTTGCAACAGCTTTATTGTTTGACTTAGGTGTGTATTTAACCGTAATTGGTGTAACCATGACAATTATTTTAACTGTTGCTAATGATCGAGAAGAAGAATAGATAAAAGTGACGCATGAAAGAGTGAATCCCTTATGTTTTGGATAATTTCTAGTAGCATTGTAGCTGCGATGATGGCGGTAGTTATGATTTTTGTCCGCTTGCGTGCGGCTAAACGACCAGCTAGTGTAAAAAAAATAATATTGCCTCCTTTTTTTATGAGTACAGGGGCTTTGATGTTTATGTTTCCGGTTTTTCGAGTGGAATGGACTCAAGTTTTGGAGGCAGTATTCATAGGTGTGATCTTTTCAATCTTGCTTATTCGATCATCAAAATTTGAAGTAAGAGAAGGTCAAATTTATTTAATACCTTCGAGGTACTTTGTCTATATTCTCTTTGGGTTATTGGTCTTAAGAATTGTTTTGAAGATTGTTATTGGTGCTTCTGTTTCGTATGGAGAGACAAGTGGTATGTTCTTTTTACTCGCTTTAGGGATGATTATTACATGGCGTTTAGCGATGTTGAAACAATACTTACAGATAGAGAAAACAATTTCATAGACGTAAAAAGATCGGGTTCCTTTTAATGAGGCCCCGATCTTTTTTATCGATCAAATAATGGTTGGTATGGTGTAATATCGATCTGCTTTTCTTCAAGTTTTTTTATAAGAAACTTATGGTCCCTTTTTGGTGTGGCCAGAATATATCCCTCAATAATCACGTCTTCTGTAATTTTTGAACTATTCTTTTCTATGGCTACTTGACCAATACGACCAGCGATTTTTTGTTTTGCCACATCTCGAAATAGTTCCGGGACGGGAGATACAAGTTCTTCGAGCAGAACCTTTTGCTCTGGTTTCCACATATGGATGGTTTTTTCAACATAATATTCTTCCCAATCAATCGCAGATTTTCCGTCTTCTTTTGGCATTCTTTTTAAAAATTTGCGAAACATGAAGAAACCGCCAATTCCCATTAATGTTACCATAATAACAATCCATCCAACGATAAATAGGGCAAACCCACCTGACATACTATCACCTATTTCCATGTAATAAGGTCTTAGTTAATTATAAAAGTTAAACGGTAGAAAGACAAGTTGATTCTTGATCGTGTCGAAATTAAAAAAATATTGCGTAATTATTTTACATGTAAATCGTTTTCATATACAATAAAGGATGCATATTTGTGGACTTTCAGAAAAAGTAAGCAAATGAACCATTGGGGAATGGTGAAAATGCGTATTCACGCAGTGTCACCATTTAATTTTGATGAGGGGGTAAAAGGAATTATGGCTAGCAATGCATTTAATGCTCGCAAACAATTTGACCTAAATGGCCAAACGTACAACTATTACGATTTAAAAGCCTTAGAAGATGCGGGACATGGCAAGATCTCCCGTCTGCCTTTCTCCATCCGTATTCTGCTTGAGTCTCTACTACGTCAGCATGATGGACGTGTGATCACAGATCAGCACATAGAGAGTCTAGCAAACTGGGGAACTAGTAAATCCAAAGCGGAAGATGTACCATTTAAACCTTCCCGTGTTATTTTACAAGACTTTACAGGAGTACCAGCTGTTGTGGACCTGGCATCACTTCGTAAAGCCATGGTTGATCTAGGAGGAAGTCCGGAAAAGATTAATCCAGAAGTACCGGTGGATCTTGTTATCGACCACTCTGTTCAAGTGGACAAGTATGGTACGGCGGAAGCTTTGAATACGAACATGGAACTTGAGTTCGATCGAAACCAAGAGCGTTACGAGTTTCTTCACTGGGCTCAAAAAGCTTTTGATAATTATCGTGCAGTTCCACCTGCAACAGGAATTGTTCACCAGGTAAACCTTGAATACATTGCCAATGTTGTTCATGCTACTGAGAATGACGAAGGCACTTATGATACTTATCCTGATACATTAGTAGGAACGGACTCCCATACAACAATGATTAATGGGTTAGGCGTTTTAGGTTGGGGTGTTGGAGGCATCGAAGCGGAAGCGGGAATGCTAGGACAACCTTCTTATTTCCCTGCACCTGATGTTATTGGTGTAAAGCTTAATGGAAGTTTCCCACAAGGGACTACGGCTACAGACTTAGCATTAAAAGTAACCCAAACGCTAAGAGAGCAAAACGTAGTTGGGAAGTTTGTGGAATTCTTTGGACCGGCACTACAAGAAATGCCACTTGCTGATCGTGCGACGATCTCTAATATGGCGCCTGAATACGGGGCAACTTGTGGCTTTTTCCCAGTTGATGGAGAGTCGCTAGAATACTTACGTTTAACTGGTAGAAGTGAAGAGCAAATCTCTTTAGTTGAGAAGTATTGTAAAGAGAACAGCCTTTGGTATGATCCATCCTTTGAAGATCCGGAATTTACAAAACTAGTTGACATTGAACTAGATGATCTTGAGCCTAACTTGTCAGGTCCAAAACGTCCACAAGATTTAATTCCGTTTTCTCAAATGAAAGAGTCTTTCCAAAAGGCTATTACAGGACCCGCTGGAAATCACGGCTTCGGATTAGGCGAGAAAGAATTCGATAAAGAAGTTGAAGTAGAATTTACAAATGGCAAAAAGTCTGTGATGAAAACAGGTGCTCTTGCCATAGCAGCGATCACTTCATGTACAAATACTTCTAACCCTCACGTTATGCTTGGAGCGGGACTTGTTGCTAAGAAAGCTGTTGAACGTGGGCTGGATGTACCAGACTATGTAAAAACTTCTTTAGCACCAGGATCAAAAGTTGTAACACGATATCTAGAAGACTCTGGGCTTATGGAGCATTTGAACACGCTCGGGTTTAACCTAGTAGGTTATGGTTGTACAACTTGTATCGGAAACTCAGGCCCTTTGCTTCCTGAAATTGAAAAGGCGATTGCTGACAGTGATTTGACTGCATCATCAGTACTTTCAGGGAACCGTAACTTTGAAGGTCGTATTCACCCTCTTGTTAAGGCAAACTACTTGGCATCACCACCATTAGTGGTAGCTTATGCACTTGCTGGAACGGTTGATATAGATCTTAAGAATGAACCACTAGGTACAGACAAAGACGGTGAATCGGTTTATTTTGACGACATTTGGCCTTCTCAGGAAGAGATTAAAGGAGAAATCAATCGCGTTGTGACTCCTGAAATTTTCCGTAAAGAATATGAGAATGTATTTAACTCGAATGAGAAGTGGAATAGTATCGATACAACAGATGAGCCATTATACGATTGGAATGATAATTCTACGTATATTCAGAATCCTCCATTCTTTGAAGGACTCTCTACAGACCCTGAAAAAGTTAAACCATTGAATGATTTACGGATGATTGGTAAATTTGGTGATTCTGTAACCACTGACCACATTTCTCCAGCCGGAGCGATTCCTAAAAATATGCCAGCTGGTGAATACTTGATAGAGAATGATGTTTCCCCACGTAACTTTAACTCTTATGGTTCCCGTCGTGGTAACCATGAAGTTATGATGAGAGGTACATTTGCTAATATTCGTATTAAAAATCAACTCGCACCAGGAACTGAAGGTGGCTATACAACTTACTGGCCAACAGAAGAGGTTCTGCCAATCTATACAGCAGCTATGAAGTATAAAGAGGATAATACATCTCTTGCGGTTATTGCTGGTGATGATTATGGTATGGGAAGCTCTCGTGATTGGGCAGCTAAAGGTACCGATCTTTTAGGAATTAAAACGGTTATTGCTCAAAGCTTTGAACGTATCCACCGTTCAAACTTAGTTATGATGGGCGTGCTTCCGCTGCAGTTCCAAGAAGGAGATACCATCGAATCACTAGGATTAACGGGACGTGAATCTCTTGATGTTCAAGTGGATGAGTCCGTTAAACCACATGATCTTGTTAATGTTACAGCAACAGCAGAAGATGGTACGAAGAAAGAGTTTGATGTCATTGCTCGCTTTGATAGTGAAGTTGAAGTAGATTACTACCGTCATGGTGGTATTCTTCAAATGGTTCTTCGTAATAAGTTAAAATAAAATGTTAATGTTAGATTAGCCTGCTGTATAATTACAGCAGGCTTTTTTTATGTTTGCACAATAGAAATTTAATAGGCTCTATAATGATTGTTGTGGTTATACTTGATCTATCAGTAGCTCAGGGGAATATAAAAAATGCACTCCAAAAAAGAAGGTCGATGCCTTACTGGCTATTGATCCTCGCCTGGAAGAGCCCTATCAACAGAAAGACCGGCTCTAGGCATAATGTCACTTAAACGATGGAAGAAAGAAATATTACAAGCCTTTATGTATCTGTTTAACAATGGACATATTGAATGTGTCAATAACACAAATAAAGTATTAAAACGCAACTCTTACGGGATTAATAAGAGCTATGAACGCTTAAAGAATAAGATTTTATGGCAGCAAGAAATGAAGAACTTTTGGATTTGAATTGTTGTTTTGGATAGAGAAATGTTCGAGGAAGCTCACGGGTCACCCGCGGAAAGCGAAGTGTATTCAGGTTGCGGTGCATAAGCAACAAAAAAGCAGCAAAATCAAAAGGGTGATGGAGATCATTTAATATGCCTTGTGCAGCCTTGTTCATTCTTATTATGACATTTTTATAACAATGAAAACATAAACTTTACAATAGTAAGGATCGCCTATAATCTTAAAAGTATATGAATTAAGAAGTACTTCGGTTTATTGGCATATTTTTATCAATTCGAGATAAAATTTTTAGTAGCCTCCGCTTTTTGTTCAATTCAGGATTTACGGTTTGTGTTACTTTCAAATAAAGGATGGAATAATATGGTTAAACAAATTAGCGCGGCACTTTTTTTACTTATATTAGTTGGGTTCATTGTGTATAACGAAATAGACAAAGAAAATGAAGCTTCAGAATCGACAAGTGAACTTACCGAATACGATGTTTCGGGAAATACGGAGCAAGAAGGAACGGCGATGACGGCTCCGAATACTCCAGGTGGTTTAGAAGTAGGTGACCAAGCACCGGATTTTGAACTGGAGACTTTAGATGGAGAAACCATTAAGTTATCAGAACTAACAGGTAAGAAAGTAATCCTAAATTTCTGGGCAACTTGGTGTCCACCATGTAAAGTTGAAATGCCTGAAATGGAGAAGTTTCATCAAGAATACGGAGATGAGGTGGAGGTAATAGCCGTTAATGCAACAGGAACGGAAAGCAACAGAAGTGATGTAGCCTCATTTATCGAAGAGGAGAAGTATACGTTCCCTATTGTGCTTGATGAAGAACTCAAAGTTAATAATGATTATCAAGTAATTTCAATTCCTACTACCTACTTTATTGGTTCCGATGGTAAAATTCAAGAACCACGTAAGGTGGGGCCTATGACGTACGACTATATGTTAGAGGTGAAAGATGCGCTTGAATAAGTATATCTGTCATAAACATGGGAATCCTTTATTCTTAAAGGAGTGATTTCGATGAGACAAAGGCAGAAAATATCTTATCATGAACGCGTCCAGGAGAATATTAAGCAAATTATGAAAGATCAGAAACTTATGGATCAAATTGACGATCGTATAGAACAACGGCATTTTAAGCGTAACAAAAAAATCCCTTCTTAAATGTAAGAGGGGATTTTCTTGTTATTCTCCTATTGTATAAAAAAGTGAAATTGTCACAAAATAATGAGTGATATTTTTATAGGAGGAATGTTCACTTGGATAATAATACAAGAACCAATCCAGATAACCGGGAAGATAATGTAGAACGCTTGCAAGAAGCCGTACAGAATACGATCGAAAATATTGAAGCTTCTCATGATACTATGGAAATGGCAAGCGAAAAAGATCGTGCTCTAATTGAAAAGAAAAATAAGAAAAGGGAAGAATCTCTTGGAGGCATGCGTCAAGAAATTATGGATGAGGCACGGAACCAAAAAAAATAAAGCATATTTAGTCCGTTCCATATCGTCTTTATGGAACGGATTTTTTCAATGGGCAAGTTCATCTACATCGTATAAAGATTATGATAAAATAAAACGATGATGGAAGGACGGGATACATTGAATACATCAGTACTTAAACAGTGGACTAGTTTAGATGAGGAACCGCCAATATCAGAAGTGGAAGCTCTTCGTTTTTTAAATAGCACAGAAATTCAGGATAAAGAATTGCAAGCTGTATTCTATGTAATTCTTGCTTATTATCGGATTAAGAGACACCCTCAACGTGATAAGATAGCCGATCAATTTATAGATGAAGCACGAACTATCCAACCGGATCACAAGCTTGTAAGAGAACTTTATGAATCCTTGCAAATGATGAGGGCGTATACTAATTTACAACATTCCCCGTTAACCCAATGGATTTTGCATGAGACGGATCATTCTCCTGCTAAAGGGAAGAAGGTTCAGTCTATTTATAGTGAAGTTGAACTTATACAAGAACAGTGGAATCAAGGATTGGCTACAAAAACACTTGTAGATGCCACTAATTCCAGACTAAAACTATACCAGGAAATATATGAACACCTTACACAGCTTAAGGTAATTCTAACAGAAGCTCACGACTCAATTGAAAGCCGGCGTACTGATATCCCAGTCAAAGAAGTAAATGAAGGCATCAGACAATTAAATTATTATCAAGATGAATTATATGGTCGCTTGCCTAAATTGTTAACCGCTGATGGTATGGAAAGCCCATTGGATTCTTTCAACCAAATGATTGGGCTACATGATGTGAAATTTTATATTAAACAATATTATCACTTTTTAAAATACCAACAATATCGAAGAAACTTTGGATTTTCTATGGTTGATGATCCTGGACTTCATATGATTATTACCGGAAACCCAGGGACAGGTAAAACAACCATTGCTCGTTTACTTGCCAATATTTATTATGATTTAGGAATTCTAGAAACGAAAGAGGTAGTAGAGGTTAATCGCTCTCATTTAGTAGGGTCTTACGTAGGACAAAGTGAAGAAAATACGATGAATTATGTAAAGCAAGCAGTCGGCGGTGTTCTTTTTATTGATGAAGCCTATAGTTTGAAACGTGAAGGTCAAACCGGAAATGATTATGGTCAAGCGGTCATAGATACACTCGTTTCTGCGATGACTAGCAAGGAATTTGGTGGGAAATTTGCTATCATTTTAGCTGGTTATCCAGAAGAAATGAGGCAATTCTTGTGGTCGAATCCTGGATTGCGGAGCCGTTTCCCTGAACAAAATCACATCCAATTACCGGACTATCAAATGGAGGAATTAGTTCAGATTGCAGAAACTATAGCAATTGAAAATGACTTTTTCTTTACAAAAGAAGCATTACGTTCATTGGAAACTCTGATCGATAAAGAACGGGTCGATGATTCTTTCGGTAACGCCCGAACGATACGTAATCTAGTATTAAAGACTATTTTTCAAAAGGGTGCTTTAGAATCTTGGGAAAACAAGCAACATTGGCTTGATCATATGAGAATCGAATCAGAAGACTTGAACTTTCAACAAAACGTTCATCGCTCTGGGAAGTCACCATTAGAAAGATTAAATAACCTGATCGGATTAAGAAATGTAAAGGAGGAAGTACGTAAGTTATCTTCTTTTGTGAAAGTTCAGCAGCAGCGAAAAGAAAGTGGCTATCCAATCGTACCGATCCAACTACATTCCGTTTTTTCAGGAAACCCGGGAACAGGAAAAACAACTGTGGCCGACATTTATGCTGATATTTTGAAGGATCGTGGATTACTTAAGAGAGGTCACGTAGTTGTAGTTTCAAGGAGTGATCTTGTCGCAGGTTATGTGGGCCAAACAGCAATAAAAACAAAGAAAAAGATTAGAGAAGCTCTAGGAGGAGTGCTTTTTATTGATGAGGCATATGCTCTTTATAATAGTGGAAGAGATGATTTCGGAAAAGAAGCCATTGAAACGATTGTTGATGAAATGACAAAACATAATGAAAACTTAGTTGTTATTTTAGCTGGGTATAAACGAGAGATGAATCAGTTAATTGAAAGCAATCCAGGTTTATCCTCAAGATTTAAAAAATATTTAATGTTTCCTGATTACTCAGAGGATGAATTGTTAGAAATGGCAATCTATCAAACGAATCTGTATGATTACCATTTAGAAGAAGATGCCCAACGTTATTTAATCGAAAAATTTAACAACCATCAAATTCGAGGGAATGGCCGCTTCGTCAACAATTTAATTAACGAATCCATTCAATATCAGTCCTTAAGATTGATGAAAAGTGATAACCAAGCAATCAACAACTTAACTAAAAGCGACGTACTACAGGCGTGGAACAGTGTACGGGGGGAAAATAAAGATGAAGATGAATAAGACAAGCATTCAAGTTCGCTATCAGGAAACGGACATGATGGGGGTAGTTTATCATGCCAACTATCTCATATGGTTTGAAATCGGAAGAACGGCCTTTCTTGAAGACCTTGGTTTTAAGTATCATGAAATTGAAAAGCAAGGAGTTGTTTCTCCTGTAATGGACGCATCCGTTAGTTTTAAACATCCAGTTCGATATGGAGATGATGTTTCTGTTAATACATGGGTAGACGAATATGATGGCTTACGTATTACCTATAGCTATCAAGTTCAGCATGCTACTGGAGAAATAGCTGTTGAAGGTCAAACGAAGCATGTAATTGTGAAAAAAGACAACTTCCGCCCTGTGTCCATTAGAAGGAATTTTCCTGAATGGCATCACGCTTATCTAAGCGCATTGGAGACAAGCGAATAATGGCATTCGGAGTAAAAAGGGTGGAATTAGTAGAATGGAAAAAGAAGGTAGAGCAGGGAGACATTGCTTTTTTAACTCATTATTGGATCGATGATCGATTCCCCGAATGTGACACAGTCACTAAAGTAGGGTGTGCTAATATGGATAAATTAGTAAAGTGGGGGGAAGCCTATCAGCTTAAAGCGGAATGGATTCATCACGACTCCAAATACCCCCACTTTGATCTATTAGGAAATCGACAATATGAAATTTTAAAAAAAGAAAATCAAGAAGAGCAACTGAAACGTTTTTCCTTAAGACAAAAATAACGACGCCGCAACTATTGCGGCGTCGTTATTTTAGTATAAGCGTATGGTTAATCGTAGATAAATTCTGGTTCTTGCCATTTTTCGTTTAGTTGTACGGTTAATGAGCGCCCATCAAAATACCACTCATCATCTGCTTCAATAAAATAAGTCACTTTATTAACTTTATCTTCAGCAATTGGTTCTCTGGCTTTATCCTCTTGTATCGCAAGCGATAGCCCAGGCTGCAATCCGCCTGATCCACCATAACGTACAAAAAATCGGATCGAGGTCTCATTATTTATGTCGATTTCACTTTCATACCATTGTGCAGCTTGCTCGGTTACCTTCAGATTCATAAGCTCATCTCCTCCTTAACCATTCTTTCTCTGTACCGGTTGTGTAGCCCAAATCTTTGAGAAGTAAACTTATTAATATTTTAGTGTTCTAATTTTTTGGCTCATCTTTTTTAAGAGGTACAGGATCAAACCCACCCTTATGAAAGGGATGACATTTGAGGACTCTTTTGATCGTTAGATAAATCCCTTTTACAAAACCAAATCGTTTGAATGCTTCTAGTCCATATTCTGAACAGGTGGGCTGGAAACGACAACTCGGTGGTGTCATTGGACTAATTACTTTTCGATAAAAAGAAATGATAGCAATCATTATCTGTTTCATTGCTGCACCTTACTTCATTTCTTGTTTCTTATCATAGCTTAAGGTAGCTTCGGCATCGTGTAAATGAATGGATTCTTCATTCCTACAGTTCACGGAAAATGATTCTACAAATTCGTATTCATATAGGTCTGCAGCTACAAGACGAATAATATCCTCAACAAAACGCGGGTTTTCATAAGCTTGTTCTGTAACCATTTTTTCGTCCGGACGTTTTAAGACAGGATGAATTCTGGCACTGGCGTTGCTTTCTGCAGCTTCTAGCAATGCTGCCTTCCAGTCAACCTTTTGTTCATCAAAATCTTCCGTAAGCTTTACAGACATCGTAACGTTACCTCTTTGGTTATGGGCGCTGTATTCACTAATTTCCTTTGAACAAGGGCAGAGAGTCGTTATTTTACCAGTGAGAGTTACAATCACGTCATATCCTGTTGCTTTATCATATTGAACTTTGATGGTCGCATCTGCGTGATTCATGCCAGTTAGATCAGAATATGGTCCTTTTCTTTCAAAAAACCAAGGAAAAGATACTTCCACTTCTGCATCATCTTGTTTTAGACGTCCTGCTAACTCTGAAGTGAAAGTTTTCAATGTTTCTATATCAATAGCAAAACCCTGATTATGATATTTGTCGAGTTGTTCAGTAAATCGACTCATATTTGTGCCTTTACTGCCTTGTGAAATAGAAGAACCAAATGTGAACGTGCCTATGGTCGTTTGAATTCCAGGAGTTAATTGACTTGGAATAGAAATAGGGTGTTTCACATTTGATATTCCAACCATATCAATATCAAAAAGAAAATCTTTTTTTGAGTTTTGTAAATCGGCCATTCTTTCCTTTTCAACAGGCTTAGTTCTTGGGCCTGGATCTATGGAACCAAATAGTTTATGTCGATCTTGTTTGGAAGGAAGTTTTTTATGTTTGTTTAATTCCGTTTGATTCATAACTAGGACTCCTTTCAGACCTACTTCATACGAAGAGTATACAATATGTAGATTTATATTTAAAATTTGTTGCTTTTATACTGTGCTTGATCAAATTGATTATACACAAATAAAGAAGCCTACGACAATGGAAATGTCGCAGGTCCACCTACATCCAAGTAATTTTTGGTTCGGTCTTGTTAATAATTCGTTTGATGTTTGTCCTATGTCGGTAGATTACAAATAGAGTAAGTATAGTAATCACAATGGTCAATCCAAATTCCCCGAGAAAGATCGTAAGAATTACTGCGAAAATCCCTGTAGCCATAGAAGATAAAGAAACATATTTCGTTAAATAAAGAAGCAGAAAAAATGTTGCTAATACTATCATGAATACTAAAGGATTCACTCCCAAAACAACACCACCAGAAGTAGCCACTGCTTTTCCACCCTTAAATCCAGCAAAAATCGGGTACATATGTCCGATAACAGCAAATATCCCTACTATTAGAGGAATCACTTCTGCTCCCAGTAATACAGGCAAAACTGTGGCCAGAGTTCCCTTTAAAATATCTGACCCTGTGACGAGTAAGCCTGCTTTTAACCCTAGTACTCTAAATGTATTAGTTCCACCTAGATTTCCACTTCCATGTTCTCGTATATCGATTCCATAACCAACTTTACCTACAATAAGACCAGAGGGAATTGCTCCTATTAGATAAGCAGCTATGATAAAAATAAAATATTCCATAATGTACAACTCCTTACGTCTTTGCTTTTAGTTTATCATTATATTTAATATTAAAGAACAATAAAGTTACTCTTTAGAGGGAATTCTAACTAAGAAAGAGGATGGCATCAGTGAAAGGAAGAGCTAGATCGTGATTGCGAGTCCTTGGGAATATTGTTCATAGATCAATGAAAAAGTGTTTTATCTTTGACATCTCTTATAAATCCTTTAGAATATTGAGTTAGTGAAACTTTTGTAGAAATTGATCAATTCTGAAAAATGTGTCATCATTTAGAAAAATGTGAAATTATTACTTGTGAAATCGATCCCGATAATTTAATCTTACGAGGGTAAGAGTTTTGTTAAAAAAGGGATCAAAGTACTTAAGAAAAGTGGTGGGAAAACTATTGGATTCTATGTCTTTTATTTTATTTGGATCTACGGGAGATTTAGCCAAACGTAAAATCTACCCTGCCTTATATAATTTATTCTTAGATCACTCAATGCCGGAGTCGTTTTCTGTTATAGGGTTGGGACGTAGAAACTGGTCAAACGAAGAGTTTCAAAGGAATGTGGAAGATGCCATTCAAACCTTTTCTAGAACTCCTGTCGATGAAGATGCCATGGATTTGTTTCTTCAGTCATTTCGGTACCATTCATTAGATGTAACGGATAGTCAAGGGTATGAACAGTTGTATCAATTTGTACGTCAGAGAGAAGCAGAATTAAACCTATCGGAAAATCGCATGTTTTATTTATCGGTGTCACCTAAATTATTTGATGTCATCAATTCAAATTTGAAACAAAGTGGTCTGATCGATACGGCAGGTTGGAAACGATTGATTATTGAAAAGCCTTTTGGACATGACTTGGAAACTGCAAGAGAGCTAAACAAAAAAATTAGCACAGTTTTTGATGAGAAAGAAATTTATCGTATTGATCACTACCTCGGTAAGCCGATGGTGCAAAACATTGAAGCTTTAGAGCACTCTAACCCTGTTTTGCAAGCACTTTGGAATAAAGAATACATTGCAAATATGCAGATTACTGCCAGCGAAATTGTTGGGGTTGAAGAAAGGGCTGGCTACTATGACAAGGTAGGGGCCATTCGTGATATGGTTCAAAATCATATCTTGCAGCTGCTTATGATGACAGCCATGCATTTGCCGTACGAAATCAATGCTGAGAATGTTCGCCGTGAGAAGAAGAAAGTGATGGAGTCACTTCGACCTTTAACCAAGGATGATGTTAATCAAGATGTAGTTCGAGGTCAGTACGGACCTGGTATCATTAATGATGAGCATATCCAGGGCTATACTGATGAAGAAGGGATCGAATCATCTTCCCGCAATGACACATTTATTGCAGCACGTCTACGAATTGATAATGATTTTTGGAAAGGGGTTCCCTTCTATATTCGAACCGGGAAACGAATGGAGGAAAAATCAACTCGAATCGTGATAGAATTTAAGAGTCCACATCGACAACGTGCCGAATATGAAGAGCTTGCACCCAATTTATTAATTATTGAGATTAGTCCTAATAAAGGAGTGACTCTGCAATTAAATAGCAAGAATTCACTTAATAATGGGAAGCTTGAGCCTGTTCATATTAATTTTTCTAGGGATCAAAAAGATTTACCAGAAGCATATGAACTACTTATTGCTGATGCCATTCGTGGAGACCAAACCTATTTTGCTCATTGGGATGAAGTTGAATTGTCATGGAAATGGGTTCAACCTATTTTGGAAGTTTTCGAAGAGGATAATGCACCACTTCATTTATATGAATCTGGTTCAATGGGACCAAAAGCTTCTGACCAACTCATAAACGAACAAGGTTTTCACTGGTGGTAAAGACAGCAAAATAAAATGTCTACAAATAAAGATTTGTAATTTCAAAGGAGATGAAGAGTTTGACACAGGAAATTGGTGTAATTGGTTTAGCTGTTATGGGTAAAAATTTAGCTTTAAACATTGAAAGCAGAGGTTACTCTGTAGCAGTTTATAATCGTACAAAAGAAAAAACAGATGAATTTTTAAATAATGAAGCAAAAGAGAAAAACTTTAAAGGTGCTGGCACAATTGAAGAATTTATCTCTACACTTGAAAAACCAAGAAAAATTCTTCTCATGGTCAAAGCAGGACCTGCAACAGATGCAACAATCGAATCCCTTCTTCCTCACCTTGATAAGGGAGATATCCTGATTGATGGAGGGAATACTTTTTATCAAGATACCATTCGTCGTAATAAAGAATTACAAGAGTCAGGTGTTCACTTTATTGGAACAGGTGTATCCGGGGGAGAAGAAGGGGCTTTAACAGGACCTTCCATAATGCCTGGAGGACAAAAAGAGGCTTACGAGCACGTTCAACCCATATTAGAAGCGATTGCAGCTAAAGTTGACGGTGTAGCGTGTACAACCTACATTGGACCTAATGGGGCGGGTCATTATGTGAAAATGGTTCATAATGGAATTGAGTATGGTGACATGCAATTAATTTGTGAAGCTTACTTTATTCTGAAAAATGTGGTTGGATTAACAACTGAAGAACTTCACGAAGTATTTGCCGAGTGGAATAAAGGTGAATTAGATAGCTACTTAATTGAAATTACAGCTGATATTTTCACGAAAAAAGATGAAGATACAGGCAAACCAATGGTGGATGTGATTTTAGACACGGCTGGTCAAAAAGGTACAGGTAAATGGACAAGTCAAAGTGCTCTAGATTTAGGTGTTCCTCTACCGATCATTACAGAATCTGTTTTCTCGCGGTTTATTTCTGCCATGAAGGATGAGCGTGTGAAAGCTAGTAAAATCCTTAGTGGACCTGAGGTGAAACCATTTACGGGCGATAAGAAACAAGTCATCGAATCCGTGCGGAAAGCTCTTTATTTAAGTAAGATCGTTTCATATGCTCAAGGTTTTGCTCAAATGCGTGCTGCTTCAGAAGAGAATAACTGGGATCTTAAGTATGGTGATATTGCGATGATCTTCCGTGGAGGATGTATTATCCGTGCTCAATTCTTACAAAAAATCAAGGAAGCTTATGATCGTGAAAGTGATTTAGACAACTTGTTATTGGATCCTTATTTCAATGATATTGCTAAAAACTATCAGTCAAATTTGCGTGAGGTTCTTTCCTTAGCTATTGACCGAGGAATACCTGTTCCTGCTCTTTCTAGTGCTTTAGCTTATTATGATAGCTATCGCACAGAAACATTGCCAGCTAACCTGTTACAAGCACAACGTGACTACTTTGGTGCTCATACTTATCAACGTGTTGATAAGGAAGGCACATATCATACAGAATGGTTGGAAAAATAAAAAGAATAAGATGATATCCTTGTGATGTAAGTAGTTACAAGCTGTGTAGAAAATGTAAAAAACATTGGAAATAACACTTAAACAACAGGACAATAAAAAAATATCACACAAAAAACGCTTGGGATAATCCAAGCGTTTTTTCAATTTCAAAAAAGACCATTGATCTGATTCGATTAATATTTCACAGCTACATCATCGATTGTGATTTTGACTGTATCTACTCTTATTTCGAACGTTTTGGCTGCCTAACAGATTACTAATAGAATCATTCCTTTTCAAAATTCCTTATTCCATAATAGTTAGTTTTAAATATTATCGTTCACAATCGTTTGATTCACTTTAACATAAAATTACAATCATTATTTGTATGAAACGAGATTCGGTTAATGGCCATTCGTGTTACTTTTAAAATTAGGTTGTTTTTCTCTTCTTTGGTTTTATACGAATACAGGTGCTGGAATGTCAATCATTTTCATCATCATCACTCCTCTAAAATATTACGTTCCGATCCATTTTTACATGGTTTCATATAAGAAGGACACCAATGATATGACTATTCGATGTTTAACCGTCATATTGTTCCCAAGGGTAGGCAGGAATCTTGGTTTTTTTGTCGAATAAGAGATAACAGAGATTCGGACTTTGAGTGTACTGGAGTGTTGGTATGAAGCAAACCGATTTATTTGAGTTTAGTGAAAAAAGGGACGATCCAATTTATATGGAACTTGAAAAGCTTATGAACGGCACTCCATCTGTCGAAATTTCAACTTACATTATTACTAAAAATAGTTTTGATCTTTTTGAAATTGAAAACAAGGAAGTTCATGATTGTGTTAGTTCAATAGATCAATGCTACCAATATTTATACACGAATTTAAAGCAGAAAGGTTAAAAAATCCCCTTGTGAGGTACACACTTCTGTATAGATTTTATTATTAATCAAGTTGAGGTGTATGATGTTGTGGATTAAACATCCTTATTTTAAATACATGACTGGATTTATTTTAGTATTGATATGTATCTATTTCTTACAGTTGTTAAATTTCATTTCGCCTTTTATAACGATCATTAACACGATCTTTTATCCAATCCTTATTGCTGGATTTTTATATTATATTATTAAACCCGCAGTTCGTCAGATTACAAAAATTAAATATATTCCTACATCTCTGGCCATTTTGATGGTATATGGTGCTATAGCTGGTCTTCTGTTTGTAGCTTACCGGACGTTGGCAGAGAAAATTCAAAATCAAGTGTCAGGCTTTTCATCAAATTTGCCTGCAGATTTAAAAGAATCAGCTGAAGAAACCGAGAAGATGATTAAAGATAACGATATGGACGTGGTTTCCATTAGTAGTTTACGTCAGCAGGCAACGAGTTTTTTTAGCGATACATTACAAAGCATGGGAAATCATACAACTGAGATTATTTCAGCCATTACTAGTGCAACAACAGTGCTTGTTGTTGTTCCATTTGTCCTTTTTTATTTCTTAAAGGATGGTAAACGTTTTATGCCATTCATGCTAAGACTCCTTCCAGAGAAACATAATGAAGAAGGCAAAAAGATTCTGAAAAATATTGATCAAACGTTAAGCGCTTATATTATTGGTCAAATTACTGTAGCCTTTGTAGATGGAGTGCTCATGTTTATTGGTTATTTAATCATTGGACTTGAATATAGTCTTATTTTAAGTGTTTTTGTCTTTTTAACCGCTGTTGTTCCTTTTTTTGGACCTATTATAGGTGTTTTGCCCGCGATCATCGTGAGCTTAACACAAGATCCAGTGATGGTCGTTTATGTTCTCGTTGTTCTGATTATTGTACAACAGCTTGAAGGCAACATCGTAGCTCCCATAGTTCTAGGTGATCGATTAAATGTCCATCCCCTAACTATTATTTTGTTATTAATTGTTGCCGCAGCCCTGTATGGGTTTATTGGAATGCTAATCGCAATACCGCTTTACTCTGTAGCGAAAGTAACATTTAAAAATCTCTATCAATTTTATAGACTTCGCAAGGTGAACGCATAATAAATTGTGAACTTACTAAGAAATGTTTTGAGTGTAGGAGAATGAGGGAATATATTGTTGATATTTGTTAAAGAAATTGGGAGGCAGGAACATGATTACGTTCAAAGATGTTAGTAAAACATACCCAGATGGAACTACAGCTATACAATCGATTAATTTAGAGGTTCAAGCAGGCGAACTTTTAACACTGATCGGTCCTAGTGGTTGCGGAAAAACAACAACTATGAAAATAATAAACCGTTTAATCGAACCTTCAGAGGGGACGATTTTGATACAAAACAAAGATATTCGTGATTATAATATTCATGAACTGCGTTGGAATATTGGCTATGTGCTGCAAGAAATTGCTTTATTTCCACATATGACCATTGAAGAAAATATTTCAATTGTACCAGAGATGAAAAGGTGGAAGAAAAAAGAGCTATCAAAACGGATCGACGAATTGATGTTAATGGTAGGACTGGAGCCAGAAAAACATAGAAAAAGAAAACCAAGTGAACTATCTGGAGGGCAACAACAGCGAGTTGGGGTCTTACGCGCTCTAGCAGCAGATCCGGACATTATTCTAATGGATGAACCGTTTAGTGCATTAGATCCAATAAGTAGAGAACAACTCCAAAAAGATATCATATCGCTTCATAAGGAGATAAAAAAAACAATCGTATTTGTTACTCACGATATTGATGAAGCTATGGCAATGGGAGATCGTGTCTGTCTAATGCAAGATGGAGAGATAGTTCAACTGGATAAACCACAGGAATTAATTTTGAATCCTGCTAATTCATTTGTGGAGGACTTCATCGGGGGACGTAAATCCGTATGGCAAACGGCCGTAGATGTTATGATTGATCAAACACAACAAAACCTTTTTACAACCAAAGAGTTTGCCGATGGTGTTGTTCCGTCTAAGGATACGTATGCTATAAAGAATTCGGATCACACCTTTGCTTTTGGGGTTCATAATGGGGATAAAGTAGAGATGCCAGTATTAGAACATAACCAAACCTTAAGAGAAGTTATGGGAACTTTTGAAAAGGTTGATTATCCATTACTTCCTGTGGTTCAACATGGGAAAATGATTGGAACTCTTTCTTATAAAGATATGGTGCTCCACCTCAAAAAACAAATAAAGACGGATAATGGGGTTGTACGCACATGAACGAATTTATCAATGTATTTCAACAAAGACAAGATATGCTTTATGAAAAAATATGGGAACACTTACAAATTTCCATTATTGCTCTTGTAATTGCTACGCTTATTTCTGTCCCTTTAGGTTTGCTGTTAACTAGAAAGAAGAAGTTGGCAGAACCTATCATCGGGGTAACCGCAGTGCTACAAACCATTCCAAGTCTAGCTGTGCTAGCATTTTTAATTCCTTTTTTCGGAATAGGACGAACACCTGCAATTATTGCATTAACCGCTTACGGATTACTCCCGATCTTAAGGAATACGTACACAGGGATAAAAGAAGTAAACCCCGCTCTAAAAGAAGCTGCAACCGGGATGGGAATGAATTCGTTCCGTCGCTTATCGAAAATAGAACTCCCTTTAGCCATGCCAGTAATTATGGCCGGAATTCGAACGTCTATGGTTCTCATTGTAGGTACGACCACAATAGCCGCTCTAATCGGCGCTGGAGGACTAGGTGATCTGATTTTACTAGGATTAGATCGAGGCGGTGACGCTAATTTAATTTTGCTAGGAGCGGTTCCAGCTGCTATTTTGGCTATTGTCCTTGATTTAATCTTAAGGTTGTTTGAGAGAACATCAGCTAAATCTGGTTTTCGTTCCTTAACTACTTTACTTGTTATTGCTGCTCTAATAGCCGTAGGACCACTAGCATTTGGGGGAAAGGTACAAAACGATATAACCATTGGAGCAAAACAAGGTGCTGAGCCCGCAATTTTAATTAATATGTATAAATTATTAATTGAAGAAGAAACAGACATCAATGTAGGATTAGAAGAAAACTTAGGAAAAACTGACTTAGTGTTTAGTTCCTTGCAACAAGGAAGCAATGATATGTATCCTGAATTCACAGGTACAGCTATTGTTTCATTATTAGATAGTCAAGCAGAAAGTAACGAGTCAGATGAAGTTTACGAGCAAGCAAAGCAAGGGATGTCGGAAGAATTCGGTCTTGCATTTCTTGAACCTATGAAATTTAATAATACGTACGCTGTAGCAACTACACAGCAAACTGCAGAACAGTATGATTTAGAATCCATAGGCGATTTAAAAAAAGTTGAAGACGAAATTACCGCGGGTTTCACACTAGAGTTTAATGATCGTCAAGATGGATATCAAGGCATGAAAGAAGTCTATAACTTAGATCTTGCCGAGGTGCGCACCATGGACCCTGGTTTGAGACAAACTGCGATCTCAAATGGGGAAGTAGACGTAATTGATGCATATGCTACCGACGGATATATGGTAAACTTAAACTTAACCGTACTAAATGATCCGGAAAATCTATTTCCGCCGTATCAGGGAGCTCCTCTCATGAGGGAAGAGACGCTAGAGGAATTTCCTGAAATTGAAGGTGTTTTAAATCAGTTAGGTGGACAGATTACAGAAGATCAAATGAGAGAAATGAACTATGATGTAGACTATGAAGATCGAGACCCTCGAGAAGTGGCTCGTGAATTTTTAATCGCAGAGGGATTCTTAGACGAATAAGGAGGTCATTGTATGTTCACTAATCCTGATGAGGAACAGATTCGTAAGATATTAAACGATTCAAAAACGATAGCTGTTGTGGGACTTTCCGATAAACCTCATCGAACTTCGTATCAAGTAAGTCAGGCGATGCAGAAGGCCGGATATAAAATTATCCCTGTAAACCCAACGATAACTGAAACACTAGGTGAAAAAGCCTATGATTCTTTGGGTGAAATTAGTCAATCAATCGATATTATTAACGTATTTAGGCGTTCCAGTTATCTTCCAACCGTTGCCAAAGAAGCATCCTTGCTTGATGCAAAAGCATTTTGGGGGCAACAAGGTGTCTATCATGAAGATGTTCCAGACATTTTAAAGGACAGTCAAATGACAATTATTATGAACAATTGTATTAAAGTAGCCCATGCAGTATTAGGATAAAATGAATCATTTTTGAAGAAATCCCTGTTTTTACAGGGGTTTTTTCGTGCATAATGTTAAAAATATATTTGCGTCTTTTCGTAAAACCGCTACAATATAACAAGCGATGATTTTTTAGTGCACGTTTACAATCACGAACATTTGTTCTATTATAGTGAGAGATTGTGTCGTTTAGAAAGGAGCCGATGGAAAATTGACAAGTCAAAATCAACCCTATTCAGATGATTCCATACAAGTACTAGAAGGATTGGAGGCTGTTAGAAAACGGCCAGGCATGTATATAGGGGCTACAGACCAACGTGGCTTGCATCATCTAGTATTTGAGATCGTCGATAACTCAGTAGATGAAGCACTTGCTGGATTTGGTGAGCATATGACTGTTACTCTCCACCGTGACGGAAGTGTATCTGTAGCTGATGAAGCTCGCGGGATGCCCACAGGAATGCACCAAACAGGTAAGCCCACGCCAGAAGTCATCCTAACCGTCCTTCATGCGGGCGGAAAGTTTGGTCAAGGTGGATATAAATCAAGTGGAGGATTACACGGTGTAGGAGCTTCTGTTGTTAATGCTTTATCAGAGTGGTTAGAGGTTCATATTTACAGAGATGGAGAAAAATTTTATCAACGCTTTGAACGGGGCGGTGTTCCTGTTACTTCTCTTGAAAAGCAAGGAAAAACTAGAAAATCAGGTACTACTATTCGTTTTAAACCAGACGAATCGATTTTTTCAATAACGAAATATAACTTTGAGACATTGTCTGAAAGGCTTCGAGAAGCGGCTTTTCTTTTAAAAGGCTTTAAGATTACATTAATAGATGAACGCGAAGGCTTGGAAGAATCTTATCAATATGAAGACGGGCTAGAATCCTTTGTTGCTTATTTAAATGAAGAAAAAGATACGCTGCATTCGGTTGTTTCCTTTGAAGGAGCTCATTCTAATATCGAAGTAGATTTTGCGTTCCAGTTTAATGATGGATTTACGGATAGCATTTTGTCTTTCGTCAATAATGTCCGCACAAAAGATGGGGGCACTCATGAATCGGGGGCGAAATCAGCGATTACTCGTATCTTTAATGATTATGCAAGGAGAGCACAGCTGTTAAAGGAAAAAGACAAAAACTTAGAAGGAAATGACATTCGCGAAGGATTTACAGCGATTATTTCCGTTCGAATACCTGAGGAACTTCTTCAATTTGAAGGCCAAACGAAAAGTAAATTGGGAACGTCTGAAGCTAGGTCATCGGTTGATGCTGTAGTAGCTGAGAAATTGTCTTATTTTCTTGAAGAAAATCCAGATATCTCGTCCATGTTAGTTAAAAAAGCGATTAAAGCTAAGGAAGCACGTGAAGCGGCTAGAAAGGCTCGAGAGGACGCTCGTTCCGGGAAAAAGCGCAAGCGTAAAGACGCATTATTAAGTGGAAAACTTACTCCTGCCCAGTCGAAAAACGCTCAAAAAAATGAACTATATCTTGTTGAGGGTGACTCTGCAGGTGGATCAGCCAAACAAGGACGCGACAGAAAGTTTCAGGCTGTATTGCCCCTTCGAGGAAAGGTCATCAATACAGAAAAAGCAAAAATTGCCGATATTTTTAAAAATGAAGAGATTTCTACGATTATTAATACAATTGGCGCTGGTGTGGGCGGTGATTTCACACTAGAAGATTGTAATTATGATAAGATCGTCATTATGACCGATGCCGATACGGACGGGGCTCACATTCAAGTATTACTTCTCACGTTCTTTTATCGTTACATGCGACCATTAGTCGAGGCTAAAAAAGTGTATATTGCTCTTCCACCTTTGTATAAGGTTTCTAAAGGCAAAGGTAAAAAAGAAAAGATAGATTACGCCTGGGATGACGAAGGTATGCAAAAATTAATAAAAGAGTATAAGAGCGGTTATACGATTCAACGTTACAAAGGACTAGGTGAAATGAATGCTGATCAGTTATGGGAAACTACGATGGATCCAGAAACAAGGACACTGATTCGTGTTACTATTGATGATTTGGCTCGTGCTGAGCGCAGAGTGACCACGTTGATGGGAGATAAAGTAGCACCTCGCCGGAAATGGATTGAATCCCACGTTGCTTTCGGTCTTGAAGACGAAGCGAGTATCTTAGAAAATGAGAAAATCGAGAAATAAAAGGGGGATATTCTGTTGGCTGAGGCAGAAAAGTATTTAGATTTACCGTTAGAAGAAGTGTTAGGCGACCGTTTTGGCCGCTATAGTAAATATATTATTCAAGAAAGGGCTTTACCTGATGCAAGAGATGGATTAAAGCCCGTGCAGCGCCGAATATTATATGCGATGCACCACGAGAAAAATACGTATGATAAAGGATTTCGAAAATCTGCTAAAACAGTAGGTACAGTAATCGGTAACTATCATCCACATGGTGATTCTTCTGTTTACGAAGCGATGGTTCGTTTAAGCCAGTCTTGGAAAGTTCGTAAACCTCTTATCGAAATGCATGGAAATAACGGCAGTGTAGATGGAGATCCTCCGGCAGCCATGCGTTATACAGAAGCAAGACTATCCAGCATTTCCTCAGAACTCTTAAGAGATATTGAAAAAGAAACAGTCGAACATATTCCAAACTTTGATGATACAATCGAGGAACCAACGGTGTTACCTGCAAAATTTCCGAATTTGCTAACCAATGGTTCAACAGGTATTTCAGCTGGTTATGCCACGGAAATACCTCCTCATAACATAGGGGAAGTCATCGATGCTGTCATTATGAGAATTGATAAGCCTGGAGCTTCAGTCGATGAACTAATGACTAAGTTAAAGGGACCCGATTTTCCAACAGGTGGAACGATTCAAGGAATTGACGGATTGAAGAAAGCTTATGAAACTGGAAAAGGTCGGATTGTTCTTAGAGGGAGAGCTGATATTCAATCCGTTAGAGGTGGCAGAGAGCAAATTGTTATTGATGAAATTCCTTTTGAAGTCAATAAAGCTACACTCGTCAAGCGTATGGATGAGCTACGAATTGATCGAAAAGTAGAAGGTATTTCTGAAGTACGGGATGAGACGGACCGGACAGGTATGCGTGTCGTCATTGAACTTAAGAAGGATGCGCATAGTGAAGGTGTACTCAATTACCTATATAAGCATACAGATTTACAAATTGCCTACAATTTTAATGTGGTAGCCATTCATGAACGTACACCGAAGCTCTTAAGTTTGCCAATGATGCTTGATGCTTATATTACTCACCAAAAAGATGTGGTTACTCGTCAATCAATTTATGACTTAACTAAAGCACAGAAGAGGGCACATATTGTCGAAGGTCTTATAAAGGCCATTTCCATATTAGATGAAGTGATTGCTACAATTCGTGCATCTAAAGACAAACAGGATGCAAAACAGCAATTAATCGCTGCTTATGACTTTACAGAAGAGCAATCCGAAGCTATTGTAACCTTGCAACTTTATCGTCTAACAAATACGGATATAACTGAATTGCAAACGGAAGCGGAAGAATTGCGAAAGCGAATTGAGTACTTACAAGCCCTACTAGCAAGTGAACATGAACTTTTCAAAGTAATAAAGACTGATTTACGATCGATGAAAAAGAAATACAATGAAGATCGATTGACACAGATTGAAGATGAAGTCGAAGAATTAAAGGTAGATCTAGAAGTTACGGTGGCTAGTGAGGATATGGTGGTTTCTGTCACGAAGGATGGCTATATTAAACGTACCAGCCAACGCTCTTATGGAGCTTCTAACGGTAAAGATTTAGCCATTAAAGATGGTGATCACTTATTACGGCTTCTTGAAATAAACACAACAGACACGTTGCTGTTATTTACAAATCTAGGGAAATATTTGTATATTCCTGTCCACAAGCTTCCAGAAATTCGCTGGAAAGACCTGGGTCAACATATCGCAAATATTGTGTCGATTGATAAAAACGAATACTTAATTGATGTGATTCCAATTAGGGAATTTAATGATGACCAGTACTTAGTATTTTTCACAAAAAACGGCATGGTCAAGAAAAGTGAACTGCAGCTTTATCAGGCGACAAGACACTCCAAGCCGCTTGTAGCCGTTAACCTTAAAGGGGACGATGAAGTAATCGATGTGCATGTCACCGATGGAACGGCTGATTTGTTTATTGCTTCTAATAAAGCATATGGGCTTTGGTATCATGAAGACGAAGTGAATACGGTTGGACAAAGGGCTGCTGGAGTTAAAGCCATTCAGCTGAAAGAGGATGAATACGTCGTTTCAGGACAAGTCTTTCAAGCGAAAACTGATCCATCCCTTGTCTTAACTACCCATAGAGCGGCTGTTAAAAGGATGAAGTTAAAAGATTTTGAACGAACGTCGCGAGCTAAACGCGGAGTAATTATGCTACGAGAACTAAAAAAAGATCCCCATCGTGTAATCGACTTGCATGTGGTTTCGAATCAAGATGCTATCGTTGTGAAATCTTCAAAAGACAACTTAACAACTGTCAAACCAATGGATTTTAAAGCAAATGATCGTTATAGTAATGGGTCATATATTATGGATAGCGAGAAAAATGGAGAAATTGTAGAAACTTGGGTAGAGCCCAAATATTCAGCCCCTTTTAACATAGAAGAGACGTAAACTTACAAGACTTTTCCTCACATAGAGGGAAAGTCTTTTGTATTCCATATTGTGTTTTAAGAAAATTATGATAAGATGAATTTATATTCAGTTTGAGGGGATGGTGTATGCTAAATTTAAAAGATCGAATCATTAAACATTCACTCGTTCTTTTTGATCAGTACGGGTTTCATGGAGTTAGTGTAAAGCAAATTGTAGAAGCTTCAGAAACCTCAAAAGGTGGTTTTTACCATCATTTTCACTCGAAAGAAGAGCTTCTTTTTGTCATCCATGATGCATTTATTACATATGTTTCAAAAGAAGCTAAAGCCGCGAATGAAGCCCATTCCTCACCAATAGACAGAATCCAGGCTATGATACGATCTTTTGTTAAGGTTTTTGATCTTTACAAGCCGCATATTTCTGTATTTTATCAAGAAAGTATGTACCTAAAACCTGAATATGAAAAGAGAATCAAAATTAAACGTGAAGAATTCAAACAATTAATCTTATCTGTGATTGAAGAAGGACAGCGCTCTGGTCATTTTCGTAAAGAACTTCCGCCTATTCTTACTAGCATGGCTATTCTAGGAATGGTTAACTGGATTTACAAATGGTATCGCCGTGATGGAGAGTATTCCATCGAAGAGATTGCCGATGTATTTATTGATTTGATCTTACATTCATTATTGCCGTCCAATGTAGAACTAACGTACAAGAATCACTTGTTACAAGTTCCTTTTTTTTACGAGGATAAGTAAACGCTTTCATTTATTTTTTGCTCAGTACAGACCAACTAGTCGGTCTTTTTAGAGGGGGAAATGGTATGGACTTTGAGTTAACAAAAGAACAGCAAATGACCAAAAAAATGGTGCGTGATTTTGCGGATGAGGTAATCCGTCCTCGCGCAGTAGATATCGATGCGAAGGCGAAGTTTCCAAAGGATATATTTGATGAGATGGGGAAATTAGGCCTCCTTGGCATTCCTTTTCCCGAAAAGTATGGAGGTTCCGGTGGAGACACTCTCACTTATGCACTTTCCGTTGAAGAGATTGGAAAGGTTTGCGGATCTACAGGGTTAAGCTACGCAGCAGCAGTTTCTCTAGGTGCAAGCCCGATTTATTATTTTGGAACCGAAGAGCAAAAACAAGAATTCCTAGTTCCGCTTGCAAAAGGAGAAGGATTAGGTTCTTTTGGCTTAACTGAACCAAATGCTGGTTCTGATGCAGGAGGAACTAAGACACAGGCTGTACTCCAAGGGGACCATTACGTCATTAATGGAGAGAAGTGCTGGATTACCAATGCCGAATATGCTCGGTCGATTACAGTGACGGCTGTCTCCGGGAAACGAGAAAATGGGAAGAACATCATTTCAGCTTTTATTATTCCTAAAGATACTCCCGGTATGAAGATTTCGAGCCCCTACGAAAAAATGGGGGTGCGCGGATCTAATACGTCTGAAATTATATTGGAAGACGTAAAGGTTCCAAAGGAAAATATATTAGGAGATTCTCAAGGTGGTTTTAAACAGTTTCTTTACACACTTGATGGGGGGAGAATCTCTATTGCGGCTTTAGCGGTAGGGATTGCTCAAGCTTCATTGGATAAAGCGCTCGCTTACGCAAAGGAAAGAAAACAATTTGGGCAAGCCATTTCGAATTTCCAAGCGATTCAATTCAAGTTAGCGGATATGGCTATGGAAGTAGAGCTTGCTCGAAATATGGTGATGAAAGCTGCATGGTTAAAGGATCAAGGGAAGCCTTTTTCTAAAGAAGCAGCATATGCCAAACTGTATGCTTCTGAAACAGCTTTTCGCTCTTCTAATCAAGCGATCCAAATTCATGGAGGGTACGGTTACATGCGGGAATACGAGGTCGAAAGATTTTTGCGTGATGCCAAGCTTCTTGAAATTGGAGAAGGAACATCTGAAATACAACGAATGGTAATTGCCCGTCAGTTAGGTTGCTAAATAACAAAGGAGGCTCAACTATGTCGTTACTTAAAATGACAGTCGGCGAGTTACTTGAAGAACAGGCAAAGCAATATCCTGAACATGAAGCATTTGTTTATCCTGAATTAGGTTTAAGAAAATCCTATCAAGAGTTTAATAACTTGGTAAACGAGGCAGCACGAGGTTTTATGTCCTTAGGTATTGACAAAAGCGATCATGTGGCTATTTGGTCGGATAATAAACCCGAGTGGTTGGTGTCTCAATTCGCTACCGGAAAGATGGGAGCTGTCCTTGTTACGGTAAATACAAATTATCGTGCGCAAGAGTTAGAGTATTTACTCAAGCAATCAGACGCCTCCACGTTAATTTTAGCAGAAGAATTTAAAGGTGTTTCTTATGTTGATATTTTAAAAGAAATTTGTCCAGAGCTTGAGCAATCATCAAAAGGAGAGTTGCAGAGTGAGAGGCTACCACAGCTAAAAAATATTATTATTCTAAGTGAGAAGGAACATACGGGCTGCTATTCCTGGAGAGACGTGGTCAAAGCTAGTCAGTCAGTAAGTGAACAAAAATTGACTGAGCGTCATCAATCTCTTCATTATGATGAAGTTATTAATATGCAATATACCTCAGGTACGACAGGCTTTCCAAAAGGAGTTATGCTTAGTCACTCTAATATTGTGAATAACGGAAATCAGGTAGCTGATTGTATGCGCCTTACTAATGAAGATCGGTTGTGTATTCCTGTACCATTCTTCCACTGCTTTGGTTGTGTGCTTGGAACACTTGCTGCTGTTTCAAAGGGTAGCACGATGGTTATTTTAGAACAATTCAATCCTGAAACCGTTCTTCGTGCCGTGAAAAATGAATCCTGCACAGCTTTACATGGAGTTCCTACGATGTTCATTGCTGAATTGAATGATCCTAATTTTGAAAAATATAAACCTACGACATTACGAACAGGCATTATGGCAGGAGCGACTTGTCCGATGGAAGTGATGAAGGATGTGATCAATAAAATGGGGGCGGAGGAGATTACAATTGGTTATGGTCAAACGGAATCTTCCCCTGTGATTACTCAAACGAAGACGGACGATCCTATTGAGCTTCGCGTTGGGAGTGTAGGAAAAGCTCATCCGAATGTTGAGGTTAAAGTAGTAGATCCTGCAACAAGGGAGGAAAGCGAACCGGGAATACCAGGAGAACTTTGTACTAGAGGTTATCTTGTCATGAAAGGCTACTATAAAAATGAAGAATCGACAGAAGCTACCATTGATGAAGAAGGTTGGCTTCATACAGGGGACATTGCCGTTATGGATAATGATGGGTATCTTGAAATAACCGGACGGATGAAAGACATGATTATCCGTGGCGGGGAAAACGTCTATCCAAGAGAAATTGAGGAATTTTTATACCAACACCCGAAAGTACTCGATGTTCAAGTCATTGGTGTACCCGATCAAAAATTCGGAGAAGAAATTATGGCTTTCATTATACCAAAAGAAGGGGCAGAAGTAACTGAAGAAGAAATTCGTAAATTTTGTGATGGGAATATTTCCAAACATAAAATCCCCCGTTTTATTCGATTTACCGAAGAATACCCAATGACGGCTAGTGGGAAAATTCAGAAGTTCAAACTTAAGGAGTCAGCTCTTGCATCACTTGAAATTAGAAAATAGGGGGGAGATTATGTTTTCAAAAGTACTCATAGCCAATCGTGGAGAAATTGCTTCTCGTATTATACGAACGTGTCAGCGGTTAAATATCCAAACGGTGGCTGTCTATTCAGAAGCGGATCAACAAGCACCTTACGTAAAAGAAGCAGATGAGCACTATTTAATAGGGAAGCCTCGCGTGAATGAATCCTATTTGAACATCGATAAGATTCTCCGCGTTGCTAAAGAATCAGGGGCAGAAGCGATCCACCCTGGTTATGGTTTGTTAAGCGAGCATGCAGGTTTTGCTAAACAAGTAAGGGAAGCAGGAATCACGTTTATCGGACCTTCCTCAGAAGTGATTTCAAAGATGGGTGACAAGATTGCTGCCCGCAATGTAATGAAACGAGCTGGTGTTCCGGTTGTACCAGGAACGATGGAAGCCGTTGCTGATGTTTCTGAAGCTAAACTTGTTGCAGAAGAATTCGGTTATCCCGTCATGTTAAAAGCAGCAGCAGGAGGTGGTGGCATTGGCATGCAGATGGTAGCTTCAAGCGACGAACTAGAAAAAGCGTTCGAAGGTAATCAAAAACGAGCTCAAACCTTCTTCGGTGATGGCCAAATGTTTATTGAGAAACAGATCATAAACCCCAAGCATATCGAAATTCAAGTATTGGCGGATGAGCATGGAAACGCGATTCATTTGTTTGAAAGAGAATGTTCAATCCAAAGAAGGCACCAAAAAGTTGTCGAAGAAGCACCTTCCCCATCACTTTCCGATCAAACACGTCAACAAATGGGAGAAAGTGCAATAGAAGCTGTAAAAACACTTAATTATACAAACGCGGGCACCATTGAATTTTTAGTAGACGAAGAGGAAAATTTCTATTTCTTAGAAATGAATACAAGGTTACAAGTAGAACACCCTGTAACAGAAGAAATTACTGGTGTAGATTTGGTCGAACAACAGTTGCGTATTGCTGCTGGTGAAAAATTAGTTTACAAACAAAGTGATCTATTCATTCAAGGCCATGCGATAGAAGTAAGGGTGTACGCAGAAGATTCTAATACGTTCTTACCATCCCCTGGCCAGTTAACAAAACTCGTTTTACCTCAAGGAGAGGGGATCCGTCATGAACTTGCTGTTCATGAAACATCAGAGGTCACGCCATTTTATGATCCGATGATCGCAAAGTTAATTGTTACGGCAGATACAAGGGAAGCAACGATTAAAAAATTAACCAAGGCTCTTCACGAGTATGAAATTGAAGGTATCAAATGTAACATTACGATGTTGAAACGGATTGTTACTCACGAAAAATTTATTGTCGGCGAAACAAACACATCATTTATTCAAGATTACTATTTACCAACATTAACGAATCAATAAGGGGGAGAAAACAATGAATGAAGTAAAAGCATCCATGGCTGGAAGTGTATGGAAAATTAACATCCAACAAGGGGAGTCTGTTAAATCCGGTCAAGACGTCGTTATTTTAGAATCCATGAAAATGGAGATCCCTATTCCAGCTGAACAGGATGGAACACTCAAGGAGTTAAAAGTTTCTGAAGGAGACTTTGTAAACGAAGGAGACGTTATTGCTATTATTGAGTAACGAGGAGCGGATGAAATGCAAACATTTCCTGAGTTCGTCACGGTAAAAGAAGTTGGGCCAAGGGACGGCTTGCAAAATGAAAAGCAACAAGTAGCCACGCAAGATAAAATTAACTGGATAAATATGTTATCTAAATCTGGACTTTCTTCAGTAGAAGTCAGTTCGTTTGTTCATCCTAAGTGGATTCCTCAATTAAAAGATGCAAAAGATGTAGTTACAAAGATCTATCGCAAGCCAGGAACCACGTATGCTACCCTTGTTCCTAACGCTAAGGGGTTGAAAGCGGCTTTAGAAACAGACATCGATGAAGTGGCTGTTTTCATGTCTGCTAGTGAATCCCATAATATGAAAAACATAAATAAGTCGATTGAACAGTCGTATCCTATTTTTAAAGAAGTTGTTCAAGAAGCAAAAGACCATGGCAAACGTGTGAGAGGATATGTTTCCACAGTCTTTGGTTGCCCATATGAGGGAGCTGTTGCGCCTCACCAGGTTCTAAAAGTTTCTCAACGGTTATTGGATATCGGAGTGGATGAATTATCGCTTGGAGATACGATTGGTGTAGCCAATCCTAAGCAAGTTGATCAATTCTTAAGTACAATTAAAAACGATCTTGATGTAAATCAGATAGCAATGCATTTTCATAACACGTACGGAATGGCCTTAGCGAATGTACTAGTATCCTTACAACATGGCCTTACCATTTTTGATAGTTCACTTGGAGGGCTAGGAGGCTGCCCGTATGCTAAAGGGGCTTCCGGTAATTTAGCCACGGATGATTTAGTGCATATGCTTCATCAAATGGGGATTCAAACAGGCATTGAAGAAGAAAAATTGAATCAAGCAGCCGAATACATTCAAAAAATATTAGGTAAAGAATTACCGAGTCACCATATGCAAATTGCAAACCGAATGAGACAAAGGGAGTATTTTTAAATGGCGCTTGTAGAAGTAGCATATATTAACGATCATATTGCTTTAATTACGCTTAATCGAAGTGAAGCGGCTAACAGTTTATCGAACGATCTTTTGAGTGAATTGGTAAATGTATTAGATAATATTGAACAATCAGAGGCTCGCGTAGCCATCATAACGGGAGCGGGTACTAAAGCATTTTGTGCAGGAGCGGATTTAAAAGAAAGAATCGGGATGACGGATGAACAAGTAATCCAAACCGTGAAAAAAATAGGAGACACAGTGGTGAAAGTCGAACAGTTGTCCATCCCGACCATTGCTATGATCAATGGAGCGGCATATGGAGGAGGACTTGAGCTAGCGCTCGCGTGTGATATACGAGTCATAAGTGAAGATGCAAAAGTTGGATTAACCGAAACTTCATTGGCTATCATTCCAGGAGCAGGAGGGACCCAGCGTTTACCGCGACTTATTGGTCCTTCTAAAGCGAAAAAAATGATTTTTACAGGTACACCTGTTTCTGCTGAACAAGCTGTAGACATGAATCTAGTCGAATCTATGTACACTAATGATCAATTAAGCGATCAAACGATAGATTTAGCTCGCACAATTGCAAAGAACGGGCCGATTGCATTAAGACAAGCTAAGAAATCAATACAGCTTGGAACTGAAGCTGATCTTGCTACGGGACTTGAAATTGAACGTCAATGTTATCAACAAACTATCCCAACGAGTGATCGAATAGAAGGCTTACGTGCTTTCAAAGAAAAGCGAAAACCCGATTATAAGGGAAAGTAAGGGGGAGTAATCGATGAACGAAACGTTACAAACTAAACAAGATAAGATATCCTCTGGAGGAATAGAGAAATACCATGAAAGCAATCAAAGTAAAGGAAAAATGTTTGTGCGTGAAAGGCTGCAGCTTTTATTTGATGATGACTTAAATATAGAAGATTCATTTTTCGCCAATTGTATGGACGGCTCTTTACCGGCGGATGGAGTGGTCACGGGAATCGGGAAAATCAAAGGGCAACAAGTGTGCGTGATGGCTAACGACTCCACTGTTAAAGCAGGATCGTGGGGTGCACGTACAGTTGAAAAAATTATTAGAATCCAGGAAACCGCCATGAAACTGGAAGTGCCAATGCTTTACTTAGTAGACTCTGCTGGTGCCAGAATTACGGATCAAGTAGATATGTTTCCGAATCGCAGAGGTGCCGGTCGAATTTTTCATAATCAAATCAAGTTATCAGGTCGTGTGCCACAAGTATGTTTATTATTCGGACCATCAGCTGCAGGTGGAGCTTATATTCCGGCATTTTGTGATATTGTCGTCATGGTAGACGGGAATGCATCGATGTATTTAGGATCCCCTCGTATGGCAGAAAAAGTGATTGGTGAAAAGGTAAGTTTAGAGGAAATGGGCGGTGCCAATATGCATTGTTCAGTATCGGGATGTGGAGACGTCTTAGTAAAGGATGAACACGAAGCTATTGAATATGCTCGTTGCTACTTAGGTTATTTCCCGGCAAACTATCGAAACTTACCCAAACAAACGCAAGCATTGGAACCGAAAGAGTTTGATAAAAACATCTCGGAACTTATCCCAGAAAATCAAAATGCACCATTTGATATGTATCAATTCATTGATCGAATCATTGATCAAGGTTCATTTTGTGAAATTAAGAAAAAATTCGCTCCAGAATTAATTACAGGTTTAGCTAGGATGGATGGACGTACGATTGGAATTATAGCGAACCAGCCTAAGGCTAAAGGTGGCGTGCTTTTCCCTGACTCAGCAGATAAAGCGGCTAAGTTTATGCAGTTATGTGACGCTTTTAATATTCCACTTCTATTCTTAGTCGATATTCCTGGCTTTATGATTGGAACAAAAGTTGAACGCGCAGGAATTATTCGCCACGGTGCTAAGATGCTGTCAGCAATGAGTGAAGCTACCGTTCCTAAAATTTCAGTTATCGTAAGGAAGGCTTATGGAGCTGGGTTATACGCAATGGCGGGGCCAGCTTTTGAACCTGACGCCTGTATTGCCTTACCGACCGCCCAAATAGCTGTAATGGGACCGGAAGCGGCTGTTAATGCGGTGTATGCAAATAAAATTGCTTCTCTTGATGAAGCAGAACGTCCAGCCTTTATTAAAGAGAAGCAGGACGAATATAAAGAAAACATTGATCTATATCGTTTAGCTTCAGAGATGGTTATTGATGATATTGTACAACCTGAGCGTTTAAGATCCGAGTTAGTTCATCGATTTGCAGCTTACCAAAGCAAATCAGTCAGCTTTACAGAGAGAAAGCACGGGGTTTATCCCGTTTAACAAAAAGCCACTTCTTATATAAGAAGTGGCTTTTCTAGGTTTTCATTCGATTATGATGTGCTTTGTTGAGCTACTTTACGAATTTCCACTATTGTCTCAGGATTTTCCAATGCACTTAAATCACCAGAATCCTTAGCTAAATAAGCAGATTTAATCGCTCTTCTCATCACTTTAGCATTTCGTGTTTTAGGGAGGTCTGAAACAGCAAAAACTTTCTTTGGTGCCAACGCTTTACCTAGTTTATAAACTAAATACTCTTTTATTTCTTCCATTAATTGATCGGTTTGCTCAATATTTGAATGTAAAACGATAAAGGCTACAGCTTCCTCACCTTTTAGCTCATGAGGCACCCCAACAACACCAGCTTCAATAATGGCATCATGGCTAGCAAGTACGGATTCAACTTCAGCTGGACCTAAGCGTTTTCCTGCTACATTTAAAACATCATCTGATCGACCAGTGATGGTAAAAAAACCATCGTTATCTACAGTGACCCAGTCTCCGTGAACCCATGTATCCTGAAATTTACTCCAATATGTTTTTTCGTATCTTTCATCATCTTCAAAAAAACTGTTTGTCATGCCAACCCAAGGCTGTTTCAAAACAAGTTCACCTACTTCATTTTGAAGCGAATTTCCCTGATCATCAAATATATCGGCATCCATTCCGGGCAAAACTGCATTGAAAGTTACGGGCTGAATAGGTTTCACTAGGACGTTACCGAAAATCCCACCTGAAACTTCAGTTCCACCAGAATAATTAAAAATAGGAACTTTTGATTTTCCTACATTTTTGAATAACCACTGCCAAGGTTCAGGATTCCAAGGCTCACCTGTAGATCCGATTAATTTTAAAGAAGATAAATCGTGTTTTTCGACCCACTCTACACCTTGTTTCATTAATGAACGAATTAAAGTAGGTGAAATTCCTAAGTGGGTGACGTTATATTTGTCTACCATTTCCCAAAGTCGATCAGGCTCTTTATAATCCGGTGTGCCCTCAAACATGACAATGGATGCTCCGTTTAGCAAACCTCCATAGACTAAAAAAGGTCCCATCATCCATCCCATGTCTGTATACCAAAACAATGTATCCTCTTTTTTTACATCCATGGCAATGCCTGCATCAAAGGCCGATTTAACTGGAAAACCAGCATGGGAATGAAGAACACCTTTAGGTTTGCCAGTCGTACCAGATGTATAAATTAACATAAAAGGATCACTTGCTTTGGTGTGTTTAGTTCTGTATTCTGTACTATTACTCAGTAGGGAATCAAAGGGAATATCTCTCTGTTCTTTCCATTCAACCTTTCTACCTGTTCGATTGACCACAATGACATTCTGTAAATGCTCACTCTGCTCAGCTGCACGGTCAGCTTCTTCTTTCATAGAGACAATCTTACCTCTGCGATAATAGCCATCAGCCGTAATAAGAAACTTTGAACGTGAGCCATCTATACGAGTAGTGAGTGCATCAGCTTTATATCCTGAAAAAGTAGGGCAAATAATCGCTCCAACTTTAGAAATAGCAAGCATAGAAATGAGAGTTTCAGGAAGCATAGGTAAATAAATAGTAACAATATCCCCAGCGTTCACACCTATATTTTCTAAACCATGTGCGAAGGCATCGACTTTTGATTGAAGCTCTTTGAATGTGTATGTTACTTCATCTCCGTTGTCACCTTCCCAATATAAAGCGACACTATCTTTTTTAGTTGCATCATGTGCCCATTTATCCAAAGCATTATGAGCCACATTCATCTCACCATCTACAAACCACTGAGGATATTGAATACCATCTGAAAGATTCAGGGTCTTACTGTAAGATTTATACCATTCAATCTCTAAGACAGAAACGGCCTGATCCCATAACCACTCAATATCTTCAATCGACTTTTTATAGAAATCGTCATAGTGTTCATACCCATGCATTCTCATCCATTGATACAAACGCGTACTTTCTTTCACTTCTTTTGTTGGTGTCCATGCTATTTCATATGTACCCATCGTTATCCTCCTTGCTTTTAATCAATAGTCGGAATACTCCTAATTATATTATAACTGAATACATCGGGCGAATGAATATTGAATGTAGCAATAATTTAAAAAATATATGAATAAATATTAAAGATTGTTAAATAAGGAGAGAATTTTCATTTCTTTGTATATAATAAGGAGGGATTAATTGTTTTTACGATTTATTAATGGTAAAGTCAAACTCGTAAGAAATATGGTTACTTTTGTTGATTTTTCTCGATAAAGTAAAAATCACCCAGATGGTTAAGAAGTTTATTCTTACATTAAAATGAAAATGCGTGCACATATGCAACTAGGAGGTAGATTATGAGAATTATAGTAGCTGGGGGAGACGGTTTTTGCGGTTGGCCTACCGCATTATATCTGTCAAAACAAGGACATGATGTTACAATAGTAGATAATTTCGCGAGAAGAAATATTGATGATGAATTACGTTCTAATTCAGTAACTCCAATTGCGACTTTAGAAGAAAGAGTAGCTAAATGGAAAGAACTCACAGGTAAAGAAATTCAAACATTTATCGGTGACTTAAACCACTATGACTTCTTAAGAGAAGTATTCCGTCAAATAGAGCCAGAAGCTTTCGTGCATTTCGCTGAACAGCGTTCCGCACCTTACTCAATGATGGATCGTGACCATGCAGTTTATACTCAAACAAATAATGTTATAGGTAACTTGAATGTCTTGTACGCGATAAAAGAATTCGCTCCAGAATGTCATCTTATTAAATTAGGAACAATGGGGGAATATGGTACACCTAATATTGACATAGAAGAAGGTTATATTGAAATTGAACATAATGGACGTAAAGATACACTTCCGTACCCTAAGCAACCAGGTTCTTTCTATCATTTATCGAAAGTTCATGATAGTCATAACATTATGTTCGCTTGTAAAATTTGGGGGATTCGTGCGACTGACTTAAATCAAGGAATTGTCTATGGATTACATACAGAGGAGACACAATTAGATCCTTTGCTTGTAAACCGCGTTGATTACGACGGAGTGTTTGGAACCGCGTTGAATCGTTTCATTAACCAAGCTGCGATCGGACATGATATAACTGTTTACGGCTCAGGTGGTCAAACACGTGCCTTTCTTAATATCGAAGATACTGTACGTTGTGTAGAAATTGCAGCAGAAAAACCAGCTGATCGTGGAGAATTTCGCGTATTTAATCAATTTACAGAATGGTTCTCTGTTAATGATTTGGCAGAACGTGTACAAACTATCGCTAAAGAAGAAGGTTTTGAAACAGGTGTTAAGAAAATAGAGAATCCACGTATTGAAAATGAAGATCACTACTATAATGCAAAAAACACAAAGTTACGCGACCTTGGTTTAGAGCCTCATTTATTAACAGATGATGTCATTCGCGACATATTAAAAATTGCTGTCGAAAACAAAGATCGTATTATTGAAGAGAACGTGTTACCATCTATTACTTGGAAGTAAGGAGTTTTCCGCTTTGAAAATCGCTATCATCACTGAAACATTCCTGCCATCAACGGACGGAGTTGTTACAAGATTAAAAGAAGCAATCAAATATTTACAACAACAAGGGCATGAAGTGATTGTTATTGCTCCTGACTTAGGTGTAACAGAATATGAGGGTGCGATTGTTGAAGGGGTTAAAGCAACAACCCTGTTTTTTTACCGGTATAAGCAATTCTCTTTGCCTCAAAAAAAGGTAAAAGAATTGCTTGTAAAACATGATCCAGATTTAGTTCACGTAGTAAACCCGGCGTTCGTAGGGGTGTCGGGTGTTTACTATGCAAGTAAACTTAATTATCCATTAATTGCTTCTTACCATACACATGTCCCTAAATATTTGGAATATTACCGTTTATATCCTTTTGTACCATTCGCATGGTGGTATTTTAGAAAACTCCACAACTATGCTAACTTAAATCTCTGCACTTCTAAGGCCATTCAAGGAGAACTACAGCAGAAAAAATTCCATAATGTTCATGTGTGGGATAGAGGAGTAGCGATTGAACATTTTCATCCTGATCATCGAAATGAAACAATGCGTGAACGGTTATCTGGTGGAGAACCTGACAACATGTTACTTATTTTTGTTGGACGATTAGCTCCAGAAAAAGAAATTCATAAAATTAAATCATTACTAGAACAGCGTGATGATCTGTCACTTGCTATTGTTGGTGATGGTCCAGAAAAAGAAGCATTAGAAAAAACGTTTGCTAATACCAAAACAGTTTTCACCGGTCTTCTTCACGGGAATGAGCTAGCTCAAGCATTTTCCTCATCAGATGCTTTAATATTCCCATCAGTTACGGAAACGTTAGGACTTGTAATATTAGAGTCAATGGCTTCAGGTTTACCTGTCATTGCAGCCAAAAGCGGCCCAACAATGGAACAAGTAGAGGACGGAAAAACCGGACTTTTATTTGAAAACGAAAACACGGATAGCATGATAGAAGCAATCAACCGTTTGGAGGATGAAGATCTTTACAATAAATTAAGTGAAAATGCACGCCAGGAAGCAGAAAAACACAGCTGGAAAAAACCTTCAGAACAAATCTTGGATTATTATCACAAAACACTTGAAGTATATGAAAGAAGCCAGGAACATTCCTCCAAAAAATCTAAAGTTAAAGCTACAGAGTAATAGCTCTGTGGCTTAATTTATGCCAATTTTCAATGAAGGCCAACATTAATACTCTCTCTTAAAACTTAGTAGCAACTCCGAATTAAAAAACAAAAAACCATTAATAATATTTAATAAAAATAGGTTAAAAGTATGAGGGGAGGGGTGGAGAAGGTAAGTTAGAACCTCTCCAGATCAGACTATTTAATCATCTAATGTGACTCACAGTCACATTAGATGATTAAATAGTCTGATCTGGAGTGAAATAGTTTAATCTGGACATATCATTACACTAGTTAAGAGGATGTTGAATCGTTAATTATATTTTTGCAAAATCATTATTGACCCAGATATGTCCCATTTAGAATAATGAATCGAAGAGGGGGAAGTTATCAATGGTGTAGAAGCCTTGAATAATGTTAGTTAAATATAAGAACGGTTGTTAAACAAATTTAGTATAGTGAAATCAATTTGGAATATCTAATTTTATATTATGTCTCAATATCTCTAGTATACTTGTCTAATGAGACACAAAAACAATTTTTGTTCTTTTGATTTATAACTTCCTATAATATATATTATGTAAACTAGAAAATTAAAAAGAAATTCTAACCTCTTCATCATAATGATCTCTATCTCCACAATCCCAATTTTAATCCTTTGCATTGTCGGCAATTTTAATCCTTTGCATTGTCGGTCATGTATAGCGCTAATCCCTTAAAATAATTACCGGCTGCTATTAACTGCTATTTGCTTTATCTTAATATCAGGCTAGATACATTTACTTATTTGATATATCCTTAATACTGACACCATTTCCGTATAATATTGTAGTCTGTTCATTCATGAACGCATTTCCCTATTTGCAAGAGTTTTAATGCTATGTTTTAAATAAATGTTAAAGGATGTATATTCATGAAAAAACGATCAATTTTCACACTTTTATTAGGAATAATTGCAGGCGTCCTGACCCTTTTCATCCGTCCTAAAAAGGTTTACTCCCCTACTCACCATCATGACCCTACAACTTATCCTGGCACCACTCTATTTATTAAACCAGGGGATTTATTGTTTTCTCCCATAGGAAAAAGCGAGTCAAAATATGTAGGACACGTAGGAATAGTAAATAATGATCATAAAGTAATCCATTCGATTCCAGCGGGTTTAATGAAAGATACTGTGGCAGATTATTTTCGCAAATTCCGATTAATTACCATATACTCTCCTGAAAATCCAACGATCGGTGTGAAGGCTTCGGACTACTTAGAGTATCTTTATATAACTTATCCGCGAGCTAACTACCGTTTTTTCACACCACTTGGAAGTCTTAATCATGAGCAATATTGCACAAAAATTGTTTGGCAATCTTATTATTTTGGATCAGGTGTTAACCTTGGTAATCACTCTATTAAATCTAAAGCAATCCATCCCCATTTTTTAAAGGATCTTCGATTTTTAGAGCAAAGGTCATAGTTGAAACCTATTTCTTATTAACAATTCATAATAAGAGCAAGCAAAGATTATTTGGATCGAAAAATACGAGTATAATGTCAATTCGTGTTATATATTGATAGCTTTTAGGGAAACTATTGATTTCCGTTAAAAAATTAAGCATAATTGTTTTCGTTGTCTCTTGGAACTTAAAATCTATCAATAATTATAGAAGGAGAAGAAAAAATATGTCTAAAATTATAGAACCATCTCAATACAATTTATCAACCGCTATTATTGTAAAAAAACAAGAAATGATCAAATTAGGTAACAAATATGGGTTAACTGATATAAGAACAGTTAAGTGCAGCCAACAACTTGATAAGCTGCTAAATAGATATGAAAGTAAAAAAGAACTTTGCATTTCCTAAACTAATTTTTTTGTAGAAAACATAGCCTTTGTTTTAGAACCGCATTAACTCCAAGTTCTAATATACATTAGTATTTAAAAGTAAGAAATTACCTCAGTAGCTTAAGGTTTATAACAACATTTTCCTCAAATGAGCAACTAGAATTCCCACTAATTTATTCCGACTGATTTGGCATGACTAAACAGACCCCCTACTTAGTGAGCCTGTTTAGTCAAATTTCGAGCATAAGCACTACATCATTATTTTATATGGCTCACCTGTAGCCACGCATTTTTATAATATACCTTTACTGTTGACCATATTGTGGTTCTTGGGATTCCACAAATTGTTGTCGTGTTTTTAAATTAGATAGAATTTGTTCCTGCTGGCTGGCCAAGTTTTGATACATTTGCTTAGCACTTTGATCCTGTGTTTCTAGAGCAAATGAATGCAGATTTGCCAGTGTGCTTTCACAACTAGATATCGTTTGTTTAATCTGTGTACCGACTGTCACATTCTCACCTCCTTTAAACCTAAACCCCTGAAAATTTCTACGAATTCGTTTCTGCATCCACACGGACTGTGCCATCACTATTTAGAGTTGCCAAAGTAATATCAGATATATTTTCGAGACTATAATTGCTTGCCTTTAGTTGCATATCAAGCCACTTGTCATCTTTATGTAGATAGTCAAGATTACTTGAAAGAAGTTGTCCATTTAAAATTAAAGGAATAGGAATAAATTCAGGAATAGGCTCAAGCTGTATATCTCTAGCTTGTAAGGGTCGACGATAAGCTTTAGGGATCACGCTAATTCTCCCCACAGATTCCATCATGGCCAATTGAATATCTTCAGAATGTGTGTAACCCTTAAGACGAAGCTCTGCTAGTAGTTCTTCTGTAGTCATACTTACTTCTTGTAACCCGTCCTCTAATATATCGCCATCCCTTACTAAAGGTATCGGAGGATTATTTAACATCCAGCTAAACTTTCTTTTAATTAAAGTTCTAGAAATAATAACATATAGCAGCACAAATATAAGACTAAAGTAAAAAGAAAGAAACGTGTCCTTACTAACGAGTGGTTCCGTAAGAATGATTCCTACGATTAAAACAAACAGCAAGTCAAAACTATTCATTTTAGATACTGATTTTCCACCTACAATCCTCAGTAATAAATAACCCACAATAAAAATTGTAATAGGAGTTAAAAGGAACCTACTAACCATTTCAATCAAAATCGCCCCTCCTATTTATGTGTCACTTTTTAAATTCGGATATCCAATGCCTGTATTTTGTGCTGAATTAAATTTTTTATTCCTCTAGGACAAAACAAATGAGGATCTTCTTAAATTTAAGAAAATCCTCATTTTTATCCTATTTCTACTCATTATGTTTTAAAACCGTCTGATCATTTTTTTGCTCTACTTTATCATCTTTCATCAACTTGCCCAAAGCCCGTTTGAAAGAAGCTTTACTAATCTGAAAAGTTTTTCTTATATCATTTGGATCACTCTTATCCGTAAAATTCATTACTCCATTCTGATCAACTAAGTAATCATAAATTTGAGAAGCATCTTCATCCATGACCTCTTGTTTTAGCGGTCGTAACGAAATATTGATCGAACCATCATCCTTAATATCAATTACCCGTCCTTCAATAGTTTCACCAAGTCTAGGCTCCATTTTTCGTTCAAACGGATGAATAAACCCACGATATCCTTCTCCAGTTAAAACAAATGATCCTGCTTTGGTTGAACGATATACTCGCCCAATAACTGATTCATGCAAAAGAGAGTCTGGAGCTGCCTCTAGATCTTCTAGAACTTCACCTTCAGAAATTGGTTCTGCAAAAATCCTTCCCTTCTTATCTTTCTCTAAGCTGACAAATAAATAATCTCCCGCCTTGGGCCATACTTCTTTAATAATTGGAAGATTGTCTTTAGATACGAGAAATGCTTTATCCAAACCTATATTGACAAAAGCACCGAGGTGAGGCACAACTTCCTCTACCTCAGCCCAACCATAGGAATCAAGACTCACTTCTGGCAATTTTGCACTGGCAATGATTTCTTTTTCCCGATTGTAATAGATAAAAACCGAAATCTCCTGACCTATCTCTTCAATTTCATCATCCAATTGGTCATTCGGCAATAAAATCTCATCGTTCCCCTCAGTTAAAATGAAACCTTCTGCTGTTTTCTTTGTTACTCTTAGTTTCTGTATTGTGCCAATTTTATTTAAATCCATTGTTACACATTCCCTCATTTTTTATTTTATTTAATGATCATGTTCTTGTACGTATTCCGCTATCAATTGATAAGATTTCTTTTTTGCTTCGAAATCGTATATATTCGTTATGATTAAGAACTCGTCAGTATCATAAGTATGGCTTAATTCTCTTAGTTGTTCAAATACTGTAGGAGGACTACCTATAATAGCCCTCCTACGATTATATTTAATCTTTCGAAGATCTTCGGTCGAGAATTTGTATGATTTTACTTCTTCCACTGATTGAACTCTTGTTTCCAACCCTTTCCCCACTTGTAATAACCACATATCTTGGCTTAAAGCAAGTTCTTCAGCTTGTTGATCTGTTTCCGCACAAACGACAAACACACAGACATTAACTTTAGGTGATTTAAGTCCTTCAGAAGCTTTAAATTTCTTACGATAGGTAGTTATGGACTCCATAGCTTGATCGGGATTAATAAAATGACCCAACGTAAAGCCTGTACCATTTACGGCTGCATGACGAGCTCCTCGTTCAGTTAACCCGAGAATCCAAAGGCCTGGGTTTGAATTAGTAGCAGGTTTAGCAGAAACTCCGTAATAAGAATGTCCTTTAGGAATAGTATTATTTAAAAATTGCTGTAGTTCTCTAACTTGACGCGAAAATGAACTTAATGGTTTGTCACATCCATCTGTTAAGGCAGATCTGGTTTTTTTGCCCCCACCAGGAGACCTGCCTAACCCAAGATCTATTCGACCTGGAAAAAGAGCTTGCAATACTTTAAAATTTTCCGCCACTTTTAAAGGGCTATATTGTGGTAATAAAACCCCACCTGATCCCACTCGAATACGGTTAGTAACAGACGCTATTTTGCTTATGAGAATCTCCGGAGAACTACTGGCTAGTCCAGTGGTATTATGATGTTCAGCTAACCAGTAGCGATAATATCCTAGAAATTCAGTATACTCAGCCAAGGCAATAGTGTTTTCTAAAGCTTCTTCTGTAAATTGCCCTACAGATATCGGACTCTGGTCTAATACACTTAAAATCATGCTTTCCGAATCCTTTCTCTTCACTTTTTTCTTATTTGTAAACATCGCTCATAATTTTATTAAGAATAGTGAGCTGCTCTTCGAACAATATTTTATATTTCTTCTTGAGGACATCAAATTCTTCTTTTCCTTGATCTGTTAAGTAATACCAATAAACTTTTTGACGTTTTTTTTCATGAGATTTATAGTCTTCTTTTCGATAGAGTAACCCTTCTTCTGTCATATCATGCAATGTATCTAATAACGTAGAAGGAGCTGGTATCCAATTCTTAGTCAACTTGTGAAATTCCACTTTAAAGTGCTCACTTATTAACGGTTGACTTACTTGAAGCAAATGCATAATATAAAATTTAGTGAATTGAGCTGCGCTCATATTTAATGCGAACTTTTTCGGATTATTTTTTTGGGACATACACACTCTCTCCCCTCTTTACTTCTATTTTACAATAAGAGGGCGTTGTTTTGTCTAACAATAAGTACATTTGTTCGGTTATTTATTTGTTTTTTATATTGAATTCGGAGTTACTACTAAGTATTATGTTGGAGCCTGAATTTGTTCAAATACTGTTCAACAGCTTTGCGATTAGACATTATTATAACTTGAGATTCGTTCGCTTGTGAGAGTACAGCTGTTATCCCCTTGTTTCTTTTATTTTTTGGATAGTTCCATACATATTGAATAAACTCCCGTGTCATTCGTTCTGGACAGCCTGGCGCAAGGTCTTCCCTTGTACCCCCTATATTTTTCAACCAACGCTTAAGGATTCGATACGTGCACAAGTAACGATTTAGATCTAGAAAAATCACTGTATCTGCCTTTAAAAGACGCACATCCCAAACTGAACTATAATTCCCTTCAATTATCCATGAAGGGTTGTTAATATACTTTTCTTGTTTAGCCTGTAGTTCTTCATTGGTAGACTGCAACCAGCCAGGTTTCCAAAACAATCGATCCATATGTACTACTTCAATATCTAATAATGAGCCTAGTTGTTTGGCCAGAGTGGATTTACCAGAACCAGCTGATCCAAGAATCATTATTCTATTCATCGTACTTCACCTCAAAGTTATAACTTTTTTAGTACCACCTTACACAGTTTAGCAATATTCTACAAAATTCAAAAGAATTTCACTTATTTTGAAACCGATTTAGTATTTACATCGTCTAATAATTAACAAAAGAATAAAGCTTCAAAGTTTGTTAATTATTACACAACTATATTAAACTTAAAATCCTGATATAGATATCTGATGCATCCTAAAGTGTCAAGACTTCTACATTGCTCTATCAATAGTCCCTTATACATAAAAAAAGCCCGCTATTGTGGGGCAATAGCAGGCTTTTCATGTATAGAATTTTGATTTAAAAATTATTGACTTAGAACTTGTACGTTTACACTTTGACGACCGAAGTTAAGCGCATCGCCACGGCTCTGCATGTATAGATCAATCTTATTACCATTGATCGCTCCACCAGTGTCACCAGCAATTGCGGTACCATAACCTTCAACATAAACTTTTGAACCTAGTGGTATCACGTTAGGATCAACAGCTATAACTTTTTGATTAGGGTTTTTATTCAAATCAATGCCAGTTGCCGTTACACCACTGCAACCATTACAATTAGCTGTATATGCAGTTGCTTCAACGTTTATTTCTTTTATTACATCATTACTAGTTGATTGCTTGGATGATGAATTTTCAGAAGTACTAGTTTGTTCAGCAGAAGCTGCTTCTTCGGCTGCTGCTTTTTCTTCTGTTGGTTCAGAAGCTGTTTCTTTAGGTTCCGGTGCTGCTGGAGTTTCGTTGACTACTCCACCTTTTACTGTGAATTCATCACCAGGGTGAATTAGTGAGCTGGAAAGACCGTTCCATGCCATAAGCTGGTCAACGGATACATTAAACTCTTCACCAATTCCAAATAATGTGTCACCGGATTTAACAGTGTATGTTTCTTTCTGTTCTTTTTTAGATTCTCCAGAAATAGTAAGCGTCTGATTTGTAACTATAAGATCTGAACTAAGATTATTTAACTCTTTTAATTTATCAACAGAAACATTATTTTCTTGAGAAATGCCCCAAAGTGTGTCACCTTTATTTACTGTATATTCGTGTGCACTTACTCCAGTTGCAAATGCACCTGTTAATGCTACTGTAGCTACTAATGCGAAAGCTGTCTTTTTCATTCGTAGAATCCTCCTCTTAAATTGCGTGTTTGTTATTACCACAATTACAAGATTAACAGATTCTCAGGAAAATTTAAGAACAAACAGCTAACAGTTTCTTTGCAACTGTGACGCTTGTTTTGCAGTCTGTTTACAAAATAGGTCTAAACACTCACTTATCTACAAAATCATACATGCGTTTATCTATTCTTGTCATAATACGCCTACAAAATAAATGATTACAATAGGGAATTTAAGAAATTATTGACTTATAAACCAAATAAAAAGAGAGAATCCTAGATAAGGGTAAATAGTTTCGTTATGGCGGAGAAAAACATTAAATAACCTATCAATTAGCAGACCAAATCGCATAAGGATTTGGTCTCTTGTTTTGTCCTTATAGATAAATGTTTATTGGATAATTTCACTTGGATTATCATACAAAATCGCAATCCAAATAACATTATGACAATAACTAATGTCAATGTGCTAATTACTATGTTGCTATTTGCTATGTTATTTTTATAGATCAAGTAGGTAATTGTGATTTTATGTAAAATAATTGTAGAGTCTGTGAAGGATTGTTCTTAAACAGAGCAAGATTGTTGAAGACTCGATTCCGAGATGATGGGGGTTCGTTAAGATATAAAGGATAAAAGATAGGGATGGCTTTGAAACAACTCGCTTTCCGGCGGAGGACTGGCCAAACTTCCTCCGTTATTGCGATTCCCTGTGGGGTCTTCATCGTTTCAAAGCCAACCTATTCAACTTGGAAGTGAACGAACCCCCGGCATAGGAGAATACGTCTTACCTATGCTATAAAATAAAGCCTCCCCCCACGATGCTTAGATATTAGGGTTGTTTAGCTCACGCCACCTGTTAGCTTAAGTGCTTCTTTTCTCAATTTTGTAATTCTCTTCGATATTTGAAAATATTTACGATAGATTCCTCTCACTATAATAATGATAGCCTTGCCCGTTTTTTCGCTTCACTGTATACAACGCATGATCCGAATGAATCAACAACTCTTCCGGGTTTTGTCCATCATGTGGATATACAGCAATACCCAAACTAAATGTAGGATTAATAATCGTACCATTTTGACAACGGTAAGTCGTATGAAGGACTTTGATAAGGTGTTGAATCCGCTTTTCCATATTCGAGAAAGAATTGACTTTTGTTAAGAGTAACACAAATTCATCTCCACCAATACGAGTTGCCGAGTCATGTTCCCCAATTACCTCTTTCAACCTGCGAGCAATTTCTTTCAATAGCAAATCACCTTCATGATGCCCAAATGTATCATTGACGGATTTAAATTTATCCATATCCAACGTAATCACAGATAGCAAACATCTATTTTTTTTTGCTTGTTCAAATGCTTTTTGCATTCTAACCTCCAACTGTAGACGGTTCGGTAATTCGGTCAGTGCATCGTGATTTGCAAGGAACTCAGTTTTCTTTATCGTATCCTTCATCTGCTCTTCCAGCAACTTCATTTGGGTCACATCCGCAACGTGCACAATCATCCCCTGCACTTTGCCATCGATAATATGCGGTATATAAGTCGCAAGGGAATGACGGGAACGACCACCTTTTGGATCATCAATTTCTCGTTCAAACTCTTGGGTTTCCCCTTTTAATGCATTTTCAATATATGGTAGGTTACTGCTATACAAAGGTCCGAGCAATTCCTTCATTGTGATTCCGATCATTTCTTCCTTTGTTCGATTAAACCAATCAAGATAGGCGTTGTTGGCAAAGCGACAAGTTTTATCATTATCCCAATAAGCAAGCAAGGCGTCTACATTCGAATCGAGTAATGCTTCCAGCAGTTCAACTTTTTCCTTAGTTTCCAAGATTTTATGCATGCCCGAACTTCCTCCTCGATAATAAATCGATATCAAATTAATTTCATAATTATATCATAATTAGCGTTTACTCAAAATGGAATTGTGTTGAGTTTTCCTGCCAAAGTCTTAAACACAAAACAAATGATCAGACATCGCTAATCAAAATGTTTGTTACGTTTTCTCTCCCGTTTGTTGAAGAATAAGCACATCACTTTTGTTATTTATTCATATTCAAACCAAATACTAATTTCACTTACTATGTCATCTTTAAATACTGGAAAATATCTTTGTAATTATATCAAGCTATAACTGTTTCATCCTATAAAGTGGTCACAGATGCTCGAGTCCACTAAAAAAGTCTTTACAAAGAAAATACAATGCCACCTACTATATATAGGTAATTCCCTCGACTTTGCCTTCTTTAAGCTTCCGTTTAACAAGAAAATACAAACAAGAACGCTTAGGCATTAAAAAACCAAGCGTTCTTGTTTGTTGTTTGAACTGTTATTTATGGTGCTAAACATAGTGTGTTTTAGTATGTTTATTCACCTGTTATTTTAGATGTTCTCCACGGTATCGGAACTACTTAAGATAAGGGCAGCCTCTCTTTTAAATTTAATTAATTGCAGCAACTTGTTTTTGTACTGCCGGATCTTGAAGGTATTCATCGTATGACATCTCTTTGTCAACGATCCCTTTAGGAGTAATCTCTATAATTCGATTGGCAATGGTTTGAATGAACTCATGGTCATGAGATGCAAAAAGAATAGACCCCTTAAAGTTAATCAATCCTTTATTCAATGAAGTGATGGACTCTAAATCTAAGTGGTTTGTCGGTTCATCCAACAGAAGCACATTGGCACCGGAAAGCATCATTTTTGATAGCATACAGCGAACTTTTTCTCCACCAGATAGAACATTTGATTTCTTCAAAGCTTCCTCGCCTGAGAAAAGCATACGACCTAAGAAACTTCTTAGGAATGTTTCAGTTTGATCTTCCGGTGAATATTGACGTAACCACTCCACTAGATTAATATCTGAGCGTTCGAAGAATTTAGAGTTATCCTTTGGAAAGTAACTTTGTGAAGTAGTTACACCCCACTTGTAGCTACCTTCATCTGGTTCCACTTCTCCCATTAATATTTGGAAAAGAATAGTTTTCGCTACTTCATTACTTCCTACAAGAGCGATTTTATCGTCTTTATTCATAGTGAAACTCACATTATCAAGAACCTTAACCCCATCGATGGTTTTTGAAAGGTTTTTCACCGTTAACAAATCGTTCCCTACTTCTCTGTCAGCTTGAAAAGAAATATAAGGGTACTTTCTAGTTGACGGCTGGATATCGTCTAAAGTAATTTTATCTAATAGCTTTTTTCTTGAGGTAGCTTGTTTTGATTTAGAAGCATTAGCACTAAACCTTGCTACGAACTCTTTCAAATCTTTAATTTTTTCTTCTTTTTTCTTGTTTTGTTCGGAAGCCATCTTTTGTGCTAGTTGGCTGGATTCATACCAGAAGTCATAATTCCCCACATATACCTGAATCTTACCAAAGTCTAGATCAGCAATATGTGTACACACATTATTTAAGAAGTGTCGGTCGTGAGAGACTACGATTACCGTGTTCTCGAAATCAATAAGAAAGTCTTCTAGCCACTGAATTGCTTTAATATCCAAGTGGTTTGTAGGTTCATCGAGCAATAATACATCAGGATTTCCAAATAACGCTTGAGCTAGTAATACTTTTACCTTATCAGAACTAGCAACTTCTGACATTTTTTTATCATGCAAATTTTCTTTTATCCCAAGACCTGTTAATAGTCTGGCGGCCTCAGATTCTGCTTCCCAACCATTCATTTCTGCGAATTCACCTTCAAGCTCAGCTGCTCTCATGCCATCTTCCTCAGTGAAATCACCTTTCATATAAATCGCGTCTTTCTCCTGCATAACTTCATACAATCTTGTATGGCCCATAACTACCGTTTCAAGTACTTGGTATTCATCATACTCAAAGTGGTTTTGTTTTAAGACAGCAAGCCTTTGATCATTTTTAAGTGACACGTCCCCTGTCTGCGGCTCCATCTCGCCACTAAGGATATTAAGGAATGTTGATTTTCCAGCTCCGTTTGCTCCGATAAGCCCATAACAATTTCCTGGGGTAAACTTTATATTGACGTCTTCAAAAAGCTTCTGATCACCGAAGCGAAGACTTACATTAGTTACATTTAACATATTGAATCCTCCCGTACATAAGTGTATAGCATACAAATTATATCATTCATTGCGAAAGTAGAATAGACATTAACTCTAGAATACCTGAACTTAAATAAAAAATCGACTTCCAAATGACAAGAAAAGTCACTAATGCTTTTATTTTCCCTTTGCAAACCAACGTTAGGAGGGCAAGTGGTATGAGGAAAATATAAAAAAAGAACCCTTATGGAAAAGGGCTCCGTTACTTTTGCTTATAGTATAAGCTATTATTGTCCACTACTTGCATTACTTTACTCGTTTTTTCCATCTCACTACCACATATTGGACAAATTGCTTCTTCTTCTGTTCTAAAGTTATCTCTCATCCAACAATTACAATCTTCAGCTTTACATTCCCAAATTTTTGTTTCTTCTTCAACAATCTCAGCTTGATTCTTTTTACCGAATGCCATACGTATCGAAGCCCCCTTTGGATATGTCCATTATGTAAAAGAGACTGACTAGCATTGAGTCAGTCCCTTTCCAAATTATAATTTAACTACATTAGCAGCTTGTGGTCCACGATCGCCTTCAGTAATTTCGAATTCTACGCTCTGACCTTCTTCAAGAGATTTAAATCCTTCTTCTTGAATTGCGCTGAAGTGTACGAAAACATCGTCTCCGCCTTCAACTTCGATAAATCCAAATCCTTTTTCTGCGTTAAACCATTTTACTGTACCAGTTGTCATAAAAATGGGTCCTCCAATATTTCTAAAAATTAATATGTGTTCCATATACTATGAAAAAAATCACATATTATAAAAAGTACCAAACAAAATTGATAACTCTTTATAATAAGTGATTTTAGGAGTTATGCATGGAATGGTTCCCTTTTATATACATATATAAATATAAACTAATTCGCCAGAAAAGTCAAGTGCTAGCATGAAATATTTCATGATTTAATTATACGCTAAGAGCTCTTAGCGTATTCAATTTTAATTTTTTTCAATAATTCCACAAGCTATTCGAAGTCCTGCATCTCCACTCGGCTGGGATTGATAATCATCCGGTCCTTGATGAATAATTAAAGATTTTCCAATAATATCTTCTACCCTGAAACGGTCTGTAAAGAAAATCATTCGTGCTCTTCCATGGTTTGAAAATAGTACAGGAAAATCACCTGGGTGGTTACCGTGTGGTTCTTCGTTAGGATTCCAATGACCTCCTGCAGAGTCAAATGGCTCATCGCCATCTCCTATCTCACATACCCCGTTTTCATGAATATGAAACCCATGAGGACCTATTTGCTTTCCATTCTTCTTTTCAAACATTGGTAATCCTTCTACTTGTACAATAACTTCCACCCCATAAGGTTGCTGAACAAAATTTGTCATTCCTTGTAATTGAGGAGCAAGTGGACTTGCATGAAATATGGCAATTGCACGGTCTTCATACATATTCCTTGGTTGATATAAAATCGGTTGCATTTGTATCATCGCCTCCTTATCCACATTTTATGTAAAACATGTGCAATTATGACCAAACCTTCTCTAACTTCAAAAGTCCTCTCCATCAACAATCTTCCGAAATATATGGAAAATAAATGAAGTAATAAAAACACTCGGGTTTTTTCTATTTATTTCCTTTTAAAAGATAGATTGCTTAAGTCAGTATTTATTACAGTAATTTTTATTATGCTAAAACAAGATCTATTATTATCAAAATCCAGATACAATGCTTTAATCTAAAAGTATGGGATGGAATTCCGTAAACCTTGCTAAATTAACAAAAAGAAGCAGTCCAATTTATTTGTAAATTGGACTGCTAGAACTTTTGACATTTAATATTTTGAATCGACACCTGTATTCCAATATCTTAAATTATTGTGAAATTTTAGTGAGAGAATCAAGTCGTTTCTGTAAATCTTCAATATCTATTTGGTGACGTAAACTATACATCAGCCTATCAAAGATACTTTCAACTTCCTTCTGCCATCTCACAAAAGCAGTGTTCACCTTTTCTTGAATTAGATCCTTAAAGTGTTGAGAAATTTGCTCATGACTATCCATGACTCCTTGTCGCAGAGGCTCTGAAATTAAATGAGCAATTTCATCTCTCATTTTCTCCTTTTCATTAGCTTCAAAAAATGATTTAGTACCTTTGAAAATCTTAAAAATTGAAGTTAAATCCTCAATAGCAACAGATAATGTCTGATTTATTTGTATGGCTTCCGTTTGTCCCCATTCATGATTTTCTAACTCTAAAGATGGTTTGATCCTTTTCAAACTAGTTAAGAGTTCAGTTTGATACTGATCGAGCATTTGTTGAGTGAAAGTTTCCATTCGAATTACCACAGCCCTTATTTCCTGATTCATTTCAAATTCGACTTCTTGCAACAATGCTTTTGCAGCTATTTTCAATTGTTCTTTAGCCTCTGTTCTTTGGCCATTAATCACAGCTGGATTAATATGACTCGTAAAAAAGTCATTAAAGTTAAGCATAAGACGTTCATGAACATAGTAAAGTTGTTTGTTTACTTTTTGACTGACCGCTTCATCTGCTCTTATGGTAGAAAATTGGTTAAAAACTTTATCGGCTTGATGCTTTTCAGATTCTAATTGCCTCAACTGTTCTTCTTTTTGCTGTTCATCTAATGAAGCATGATGAATAAAGGACTCAAATGTTGAAACAATTTCGCTAATATCGTGTTCGATCGAATGGTAAAGCATTTCTGCTAGTTCTTCTCTTAGAAAGTTTTCGAACTTTTGCTCAAAATCTGCTAGCCCGGAATGATTAATTGTAAGCTCTTTTTTTTCCTGTAAACCCTGAAGACTAGATAAAGAAAAGATTCTTGGTTTTCTAATTTGAAATTCCAATAACTGATCACGCAAGTAATCTTCAACTTGCAGCTTTTCCTCTTCTGATGAGGCTAAGTCCGCAGCGTTGACTATAAAAAACATTTTGTCCATCGAGAAAGCATCTTTCACACGTCCAAGTTGGGTAAGAAAAGATTGGTCTGCTTTTGAAAAAGGATGATTAAAATAAGTTACAAACAAGATGGCATCAGCATTTTTAATGTATTCAAAAGACACATTTGTATGTCTAGAATTAACTGAATCCGCTCCAGGAGTATCAACAAGAGTGATCCCCTCCCTCGTCCATTCACAGTCGTAAAACATTTCTACCCATTCAATAAAACACGACGTTCTCTCCTCGGATACATATGCTCCTACTTCATCCCATGCAATCATCATTGTCTCCCCAATGAAATCAAACATTTTTTGATATCCATTCACAAAAGCTCGTAAGAAGGACCGTTTTTTATGTGCTAAACGATTAAATGATGTTTCATCCCATTGCTGAATCGTATCATATATCTCAAGTAAATTATTATCTGGAAGAGACCAATCCGTAGCATAATTAAGATCAGCAATCAGTTCCGCTTCAGATTTCACTTTAACCATTACCGTTTGGTGTGGATAATCAACCGTTGGAGGAGATATTTTGTTGATCGTTGCTGTCGTTGGGTTAGGTGAAACGGGTAGCACATGATCTCCTAATAAAGCATTAGCAAAAGAAGACTTACCTGCACTAAAAGCACCGAATAATGCGATCGTGTACTGCCTATTAGCCAATCGCTGCTGTTTTTCCTCCAATTGACTTCTTAATCCTTGTAAACCATCGACACCATCAATAATCGCTTGGATTTGTTTAGCTTTTTCTTCTATATTATCAGTAAACGAAGAACGTCTAGTAACAAGTGACTCTTCACTTTCAGCAAATTCAGGGTAGTTTCCGCTTTTTACCGTCTGAGAAAGTTTAACCGGCGACTTCACTATAATGGCTTCAGAACGTTTATTTAATTCTTCTAGCACCCTGTCCATTGCCTCTTTAGAAACTTCTTTCTCTTTGAACGCAGAGGTTAATTGCTTTCTAAACTGTGAACTTTTGCGCTGAATTGTATTAATCTCCTCGTTAGCTTTTTCTTTTTGGTGAATAGCTTCAATCAAATCACGGTAAACAACGGATTCTGCATTAGTTTGTTGATTTAACTCGTTTTCTATTTCCTTCCACCATGCATTCATTTTGTTACGAGCTTGTTTCTGAATATCTTTTGTCAATTGATTAGTATATCTTAATACATACTCACCAGTCACCGCTGCACCTGACTCAATAAGCTGTGACACTCGATCAAAGGAATATATGAATTGAAATGTTTGTGCACTTTCCAAAAGAGCTTCGTTGATAATCTTTTGTTCCTCTAAATATGAAATAAGTCGCTCTTTTAAAGGCCATATTAAGTTTTTCTCCATTGTTTTTTCAAGCTCGTCTATGAATAACTCATAACGCTGCTGTTTTTCCTCTGCTGTTTTCTTTTTTGAAAACAGCAGACCAACCTTGAAGTCTGTCTGTGCAGATTCTAAATATTCCCTAGCCTTGTCCCTTAAGAAACTGGGCATTAAATAAGCATTAAAAATAAATTTAATTAAACGTTCCTGAAATTGTTCCTTTGCTTTAGGGATCCGGTCTTCTTGTTGTTTCAACAATGTTTCGGATCCATTAAAGTTTTCTTGTTCAATCGTCTGATTCGCCTTTTCTAACAACAGATCTAAGTTCTCTAACTTCTCCGCAAATTGCTCTGTAAATTCTTTCTCACTTACCTCTAAAATAGCCTCGGCATGTAATAATGCATGATCTGATATATGTTTTGTAGTGAACCGTTCCTCAAAATCCCTTTTTAAATCAGAGAGCCGATTGTATGGATGATTTAATTCTTTAAGAGAAGTATAATAGATACCTTCAGGGTGAATACCCCAATCCTTAAAAGATTCATTAACACTTTCTAGAAAGCGTTCGAATGAAAGTTCTTCATCCTTATGTTTGTCTACTTGATTAATCACGATAGAAAAAGGCATTTGACGTTTTTGCATTTCTAAAAGGAAATTGAGGTTAACTTCAGATTGAACATGATTATAATCCATTACATAATACATAAAATCCATTAAGTGTAGTGAAGACTCCGTTATTAACCGATCGGCATCATTCGCAGAATCGACACCTGGAGTATCTAAAATTTTCACATGAGAAGGTATACGTTCAATAGACCGGCTAATATCAATGCCTCGAATAGTGTCACCATCTCGACATAAAGTTTGAATCGTCTCAAGATCAAGTGAACCTTCATACTTCTCAGGCGGTACTTTATTATAATGAATCGTAGTAAAATCAGGACCATCAAACAATTTAACGATATTAGCACTTGTTGGAATAGGACTTGAAGGCAATATCGAACACTCTGCTAAATGGTTAATCATTGTAGATTTACCTGCAGAAAAATGTCCTGCAAATCCTATCATAACTTCTTGATTATGTAATTTATCGATCAACTCTAACAATTCCTCCGCTAAAGAAGGATAATATTGATTAACTTCTTCATACAATGCAGTAATTTGTGCAATAGCTGGACTATAACTTTTTGTCATGGGTACAGTCATAATTCTATTCTCCTTTAATCTACCAATTCCTTATTAGCCCCATTATAGCAGAAAGCTTATGTACTTTTGTTATAGATTTACTATATTTTAATCAAGTGGATATGTAAATTTCATCATTTGCTTTGATCCTGCTTGTACAACTTTTTGATATCTCTATACGATAACAACCCATAGTTACTTTGCGCCGCGTGAATCGCTTCAACTACCGCACGTTCTACCACATAGGTAGTTAAATAACTTAAACTATTTAAATCTACTTCGACATCATTCGTGCTCATCGTAAATATTGTATCTCCATCTACAAAAGTGTGCGAAGGCATCATCGTACGAGCAAACCCATCGTGAGCTATGGACGCGAGCTTATTAGCCTGTGATTTCGTCATTGAAGCATTTGTCACGACTACTCCCAGAGATGTATTTCCACTAAACCGATTGGTTCGCTGTGACTCCATGTCTTCTAATAAAATTCGTTCAGTTTTCATGAACTTTTGCTTATTTCGATCAAAAACACCTGCAATACGTTCACCACTAGAAGGATCGATAATGTCACCAAAACTATTGACCGCTACTACAGCACCAATTTGCAAATTTCCTACCTGAATGGCAAATTGACCAATTCCGCCCTTCATAGCTCTATCATTCCCTTGGCACTTTCCTACGGATGCTCCTGTACCCGCTCCGTAATTCCCACTTATGAAAGGAGGGCTTTCTAAAGCAATCTCTGCAGCTCTCACTCCCATTTCGGAATCAGGCCGAATGTCAGACGAACCAATATTAAGATCAAACAAAATAGCCCCAGGAACAATCGGCACTTTTGCCACAGTGACATCAAATCCACTATTTTCCTTTTCCAAAACTTCCATGACACCACTACCCACAGACAACCCATAAGCACTACCTCCTGCTAAAAATAGGCCGTGGATCTCCTCAACTAAATTTTCAGATTTTAGCAAATCCGTTTCTCTCGTTCCTGGCGCTCCACCTCGAACATCTACTCCAGCTAATACTCCTTGTTTTGATAAGATAACTGTACAGCCAGTCCCAGCTGCTTGATTCTGTTCATTCGCAAAGCAAAAGCCTTTAATGTCTTGAAGGTTTATTTCAATCAGTTTCATCTACTCTCCTTTAATGTTTTTAATTTAAGAAAAAAAGGTAAAGATATAATGGAGGTGTTATTATGACAAGATTACAATGGATTTTTCATGGACAAGTACAAGGCGTTGGTTTTCGAGCAACTGCTCAATCCATAGCTCAACAGCACGGAATTAAAGGTTGGATAAAAAATAGAGACGATGGAACTGTAGAAATGGAAGCCGAGGCTAGTGATGAATCTCTGCAAACCTTTTTGAAAACCATACAGGAAGAGCCTAATCCATTTATTAAAGTTCGTACTATAGATGAACAAACTTACCATAATGAAAAAGGACATAAAAAATTCAAAATCGCATACTAACAATAAACACACCGCACTACATAGAGGGCGGTGTGTTTATTACTTTATTTGTGCATAGGGCGGACAATAACTTCGTTCACATTCACCGTCTCTGGTTGTGTTAGAGCATAGGCTACTGCACTAGCAATGTCATCGGATTCCAATGGTGTCATGTTGCGATCTTTAAACATGTCGATCACATCACCATCGGTAATATGTTCCGTTAATTCTGTCTCAACAGCACCTGGTGATACATTCGTTACCCGTACACCTGATCGCGACAATTCTTTCTCCATCCCCATAGATAAAGCTTTGACAGCATACTTTGTCGCACTATAGACGGTGCTAGATGGGAATACTTCGTGTCCAGCTACAGAGGAGACATTAACAATATGTCCAGCCTCCTGTTCTATCATTGTCGGAAGAACTGCATGAATCCCGTATAGAACACCTTTAATATTTACATCAACCATTTGTTCCCATTCATCAATATGATCATTTTTTAGGAAAGATAAAAGCATAACTCCTGCATTATTCACGTATATGTCAACACGTCCAAGATCCTTCTTTGTCTGCTGAACAAGATTTTCTACATCGGAACGATTTGTTACGTCTGATTCGATGACTATAGCCTTCACAGCATATTTTTCTTGAATAGTTGTTGCCAGCTGCTGTAGTTTTTCTGAGCGTCTAGCGGCCAGAACGACGTTTGCTCCTTTATTGGCTAACTCTTTGGCTATAGCCTTACCAATACCACTACTTGCCCCGGTTATAATTGCTACTTTATTCGTTAACTGATCCATGAATTATTCCTCCTTTTACCTATCTTCTTATCTGATACCCTCTTTACAGCTTAATTATTCATAAATAAAAGCCACCTCCTGATAATCAGAGATGGCTTTCGTTCGTTAATTACTATTCTTGAAAGAATTTACGATTTAGTTCAATGTATTTGTTTTCTTGTTCAGGAACTTCATCCTCAATATAAATTGCCTCAACTGGACAAACAGCTTCACACGCGCCACAATCTATACAAATTGCTGGATCGATATAAAACATATCTTTACCCTCTTCAATACAGTCAACTGGACAAACATCGACACATTCGCCAGCTTTCTCGTCTTTACAAGGGGAAGTTATTACAAATGCCAAGTGAATCTCCTCCTTCTCAGAAAATTAAAGATGTATATATACATCACTAAGGGAAGCTTAAAGAAGTTCCCTCTACACATGATAACGATTATCTATTAATTACGCAATCCTACTTGCTAGTTAAAAGTGGAAAGCATTAATCTTGCCAAATTCTTTCAACTGTATATTCGCCGCCCTGCTTTTGAACTAAGAAGATATCAGGACGGGAGAGACGCTTCCATTCGTTGAAACCAAATTCACGATTATATTTTTGGAGGAGTAATGCCATAAGATTACCGTGAGTAACTAAAAGAACATTTCCCGATTCTTTTTCAAGTTCCTGAACCAAGGAAACCACACGCTTTTTGGCTTCAGAAGAAGATTCTCCACCAGACATTTTAAGCTCAGGATCCTGAAAAGTGTCATACAGGGCTTCTTCCCAATCGTCTAATGGAGTATGACTTAAAATACGCTCTTCCAATCGCTCATCCCGCTCAATCTCAATACCTTTGTTAAGGGCAAATGGCTTGATCGTTTCAATTGCACGTAAGAAAGGACTTGAAACAATACGATTAATTTCATATCCGGAATGCTCTAGAAATGTAGTTAACACTTGTGCCTGTCGAACACCCAACTTTGTTAATGGTGAGTCCTCGTGCTGTCCTTCTGTCTCACTATGGCGTACTAAAATAAGTTTGTCCATCTTTTGACTCCCCCTTCTAACTTTCACCTTACTACTATTATCAATGATAGAATGGCTATTGACAAGAAGTGAACAATGGTTTCTTTTGAAATTAAGCTACTAAGCTTTAATATTTTACCCATAAAAACATCAGGCATTCTTTCTTTAAATACAAAAACAGGAGTGAGTCCTACACACTCCTGTTTTTACACTTCCTTAAAATAATCTTTGTAGAAGCCGCCTATTCTTCCCGAATTATCAAGAACGAAGTAAAATTCTTCACTTTCGTTTTTAACATCGTATACTTTACCTGTAGTCAGTACGTTATTAACTACAAATTTTTCAGCTTCGTTGTGAATACATTCAACTTGTTTAATCGTTGCTGCTTGGTCCCATGTTTTATGAATCATGCTCGTCCATCCCCCTTTTATGTCTATCATACATAAAATAGCTTTTCGACTCAATTCGTGAGAAGTCTTTGATACCATTCGGCTGATTTTTTCACTTCAGCTTGAGTCAAGCTATGACCCTGTTTTTCCCAATGGGTTTCTACAGAAGCACCAGCCTCTTCCATAAGCGCCTTTAGATCTTTTGTTTCCTGAGCTGAACAGATAGGATCGTTTTCTCCAGCACCAATAAATACAGGGGTAGAAGACAAATCAGGAAGTTCTATTCCTCGTCTTGGGACCATTGGATGGTATAAAATTGCCGCTTTCAAACTGTTGTTGTAATGGAAAAGCAGGCTTCCTGCTATGTTAGCTCCGTTAGAATACCCTACAGCAACTATTTTTTCCCGATGGAATCCATATTCATCAGCCGCTTCATCTAGAAATGAATTCAACTCCTCTGTACGATAGATCAAATCCTCTTCATCAAATACACCTTCGCCTAATCGCCGAAAAAATCGAGGCATGCCTTGTTCAGAAACATTACCTCTAACAGATAAGATAGCTGCCTCTGGATCGATCATTTTAGCCAATGGAAGTAAATCTTGTTCTGTTCCACCAGTACCGTGTAAAAATAATAAAACATGATTATCTTTTGATCGTCCCTCTTTAAAAATATGTTTCATTTTCATAATTTCTACCTCCTAATTAACATAATATAATTATCGTTCTTTTAATTGTTTCACCGATATTTTATCTTTAATTCGAGATATTGTCAAAAATTCAATAGACATTCTCACCTACTATCTCGAAGTACTATGACCCGTTTTTTTGTATCCCAAACTCAATCAATTGAAATAGTTGATCTGCCATTTCTTGGTTGCCTATTTTACTTTTATAAGGAAAAAGAATCGCATGAAAAATAATGTCTGCTATAATTCCTGTATCCACCTTCTCCCCCCATATGTTCTCACTCTTTGCCGCTTCAATCCAATGAACCATTTTGTCATACGTTTTTCGATGCTCTGCTGCTAGTTTAGATTGATAAAAGGAAGCTACTTCTTCATTACTCGTTTGTATATCACGAATCATTCGTTCCACTTGATGAATTTGAGCATGATCTAACAATATAAACAATAGCTGTTTAAGCTTTTCATTTGCAGGTAGTTGACATGAAATAGCTTCTATTCGTTCGTTCATTTCCTTCATAATTCCTCGTAAATAAGCGACCAATAAATCCTCTTTACTGCGATAATATTCGTAAAGCGTACTACGTCCTACATCAAGGATTTCTGAAAGTTTTTTAAAGTGAACGCCATGAATTCCTTCTTTTTTAAGTAATTCTCTTGTTGCTTTGAATAGTTCTTCTTCCGTTAGTGATTTTTTTCTCCCCATGGACGTTCCTCCTTTCACTAGTTATCGCGTATCCAAATCATACCTATAAAAAAAGCAGGCTTCAAATGCCTGCTTTTCTCTATTTAAATAAATAGCTTAAATATCCATAACCCCTCTCGTCTAAATTTTCTTTTGATATAAATTCGAGTGCAGCTGAATTGATACAATAGCGCATTCCACCTTGTTCAACCGGACCGTCTTCGAATATATGTCCTAGATGAGAATCAGCTTTATCACTTCGAACCTCCGTACGAACCATACCGTGGGAAGCATCAACGTTCTCTCGCACTTGCTGTTTTTCGATAGGTTTTGTAAAGCTTGGCCACCCGCAGCCTGCATCATATTTATCTTTCGAACTAAATAAAGGCTCCTTCGATATTATATCAACATAAATCCCCTCTTGCTCATGATCATGGTATTCATTTTGAAAAGGACGCTCTGTGCCATTTTCCTGGGTTACATGATATTGAGTCGGAGATAATTTCTGTTTGAGTTCTTCTTTATCCTTCGTTACGCTCCAATGATCTTTTATAAAATCGGCTCGTCCAGATCCTTTTTTATATCGTTTATAATGGTAAGAATTTTTTTTATGATATTCCTGATGTTCGTTTTCTGCTTGATAAAAAGTTTTCGCTGGTAGTATATCAGTCACAATCGGTTGTTTAAATATATTTGAAACTTCTATATTTCGTTTACTTTCTTCAGCCATTTGCTTTTGTACTTCGTTATGATAATAAATAGCCGTCTTGTAAGATTCTCCCCGATCAGCAAACTGTCCGCCTGCATCGGTAGGATCAATCTGCTGCCAGAAGATTTCTAGAAGTCGTTCATATGGAAAGATATCCGGGTTATAAACAATCTGAACAGCTTCCCGGTGGCCAGTTGTTTCAGTGATAACTGACATATACGTTGGATTATCTGTATGGCCTCCTGTATAACCAGATGTTACTGATAAAATGCCAGGTCTTTCTTCAAATGGCTCAACCATACACCAAAAGCATCCACCTGCAAATGTAGCGACTTGATTTTCTTGATTCATATGAGGACCTCCATTGTTACAATTTTACTAACGTGTTTCTTATTTTTGCGAAAAAACAAGAAAAAATCAAGTCACACGCACAGCCTAGATATACAACTTAGGCTGTGATGTTCCTTGAGATGGAGTAGAATGTCTTCTTTTTTTGGACTTTGATTCATTCTCATGTTTCCTGTTTTCTCTCGATCTAGTGGAACTTTCTTCTTGCTTAGTCCTATGCTTAGAATCGTAGGATTTTCTTTTATTTAAACTTCTCCCATTTTTGCTAGGCTTTTTTTCTTCAGAGGCTCTAGATCGAGGTCTGTTTTCTTCTTGTTTATCAGCACTCGGTCTCGATTCACTCCGTTTTCTTTTTTTAGAACTTTTCCCACTAGAACTTTCCTCTTCCTCTTCATCGGATTCGTTCATAAGCTTCATCATATTGATCATAGCAGGTATGTTTTTCATCATGGGACCGTACTGTTCTACCATGGGGGCAGCTGATTGCATGGCTTTTAGTGCACTTTGAATTTGATTGAGCCATCCTGTCCCTCCGGCAGTCTGAGCGACTTGAGACGGGGGCCCAAAAAACGGTGAACCTCCGAATCCGCCTGAAGCTGCTTGTGGGCCTCCCTTGTTTAAAAACTTCGGCAGTAAACCTCTAATATTTTGAAATTGTTGTTGAGGTTGAGCTCCTGGATAATTTCCTGTAGGGCCAAAAAAGGGTGGTTGATTTCTATACATAAAGACCCCTCCGTAACTTGTCATAAAATAGCCTATGCAACTAACGGAGCAATCGTATGGGCCAGCAGAGGTTTATTTTTCTAATTCCCAGTCCACAGGACCTTCTCTTTGTTCGCTAAGAAACTCATTAGCTCTAGAAAATGGGCGACTTCCGAAAAATCCTTTATATGCAGATAATGGGCTTGGATGTGGTGATTGAATGACTAGGTGCTTGTTTTGATCCACAGATGCTGCTTTTCTCTGGGCAGGTTTCCCCCATAAAATAAAAACTACAGGACGTTCTCTCTTGTTTAGAACAGCTATGACTTTATCCGTGAACCTTTCCCACCCCATATTACGATGAGAATGAGCTTGATGGGCTCGAACAGTTAATACGTTATTTAATAACAGCACCCCTTGTTCAGCCCATGAAACCAGGTTTCCATGCTGTGGAGGGTCTATCCCTAAGTCACTGGAGAGCTCTTTATAAATATTTTTTAAAGAAGGAGGCACTGCAACACCTCGTTGCACGGAAAAACTGTAACCATGGGCCTGACCTTCCCCATGATACGGATCTTGACCTATAATCACAACCTTTGTTCCGCCAAAAGATGTATGATGCAGAGCAGCGAAGATTTCATTCATTCGAGGAAATATTCTTTCTGATGCATACTCTTTTTTTAAAAATTCACGCAGGTCCAAATAGTAATCTTTTTTCATTTCATCTGATAACATGGTAGACCAGTCGTTTGAGAACACTGTCATAACTATCACCTTTACTTCTTGTTCATTTTAATATTCCCCTGATTTTCGTTTAATTATTTCCTGGGCAAGCGCAGGAAGTGACATCATTTGAAATTGACCTCATCATTTAGTTGACGGAATGAAGCGAAATTAATCGGTATTTGCAAACTGTTGCATTATCTTTTAGTAACAGTTCCTTAATCTCTCCTGAACCAATTTGATCTGATCCAATATTTCTTTTAATATCAATCGTTTCATTCATCGGAAATAATTTGTATCCCTCAAAAGTAATTTCAAATAAATTATCATTTGAATTGACCCTTTTTTCTTTTCCACCTGTAATTAATGCCCATTCCATTGAAAGCGGTGTTGACATTGTATGACCTCCTTATCTTATTGAAACGTAAATTCAACGGAAGAGCCTTCTTGTCCCGAATGAATTTGTAACTTAGCAGGAATTTCTTCTTTCAGTTGAGAAACATGTGAAATAATACCTAACATTCTATTCCCGTCCTGGAGACTTCTTAAGCATCCTATCGCTTGTTCAAGAGAAACCTCATCTAACGTTCCGAACCCTTCATCAATAAATAAGGTTTCTAACTGTACGCCCCCTGCATGTGATTGAACGACATCGGCCATACCAAGGGCTAGACTTAAGCTTGCTTTGAATCCTTCTCCACCAGACAATGTACGAACGGAACGCTTTTGTCCAGTATGATGATCAATCACTTCTAAATCAAGACCACTTTGAGCTCCTCGTTTAGCTACCCCATCGCTACGCAACAGCTGATAACGATGATCACTCATCTGATCAAAGCGAATATTCGCTTGCACTAGGATTTCATCCAAGTATGAAGCTAACACGTAGCGTTCTAAAGAGAGTTTTAGTGGGTTGTCTCCTCGTGCGAGATTTGATAATTCAGCTAAATCATAATATTGATGAGCAAATTCTTTCTGTTCATTCATCAATTTATCAATGGAGGAAAGAACCGTTGTATTTTGTTTAAAAACCATATTCATTTCATTTACAACTTCTTGTTTCTGATAAGTTTGTTGTTTTTGTTCTTCCCATATTGCTAACATTTGATTAAGTGCAGGTCGTGTTTCTTCCTTGAGTTTTACCGAAAGTTCACTTAATCGTTCTTGTATAATCCCCTTTCGTTGATTATAAGTATTGAGACGTTCAATTGATTGACTGATATCGTCCGATTTCATTAGAGCTTTTCGGTAAGTTTCTTCACTTGAAAAATTGAATTGGTCAAGGGTTTCTTTGAACTCTTTTTTCTTTTCCTCAAGTATTTTTTTGGTTTGATCTAGGTAGCGATTTAATTCTTCTTCTTTCGTACGTGCTTGCTGGAACTGATCGGATTTAACTTTGAAGCCTTTTTGTACCTGTTCCCATTTTTCGGTGGCTTGTTGATATGCCTTTTCAGCTTCTGCTACCTTATCAGCCATTTCTTGAGCATCCATAGTATCGAAAGCATAGGTGTTTTTTAAATTTTCTAGCTGCGTTTGTATGGCAACTTTTTCTTGAAGCAATTGATTATGATGTTTATTTAATTCTTCTTCTTGTTCAATTAACTGATTAAGGTTATCTTCTAGCTTAGCAAGTGTATCTGTAGCTTCGTGGATCTTATTCAATTGCTTATTCGTCATTTCCCAAGTTTCTTGAAGCTTAGTTATCCACTTCTCTATTCGGGTAAATGCCTCCAGGATCATTTCGGTAGAAAGTTCCCCTTCTATTTGTTCTGTTAAGTCATTCAGCAATGTATCAACGAGCTGTTTTTGAGATGTTCCTTGAGCTCTAGCAGTCGTCATCTCTTCATGTTTGCTCGTATATTTTTGTTCGTAATGCTCATATGATTTTTTAAGTCGATCCATTTCTTCATTTGATTTTACTCCATCTGGCTTTTCTGCTACAGACGGATGGTTAGTGGATCCACACACAGGACAAGCCTGTTCAGTTGTTAGGTCTATAGCCAAGTGGTAGGCTCGATGCTGTTTCAATTGCTCTACCGCTTCATCATACTGGGCCTTAGCCTTCTCCTTTCGTTCAAAAAATGTAGTAGCTTCTTCTTTTAAAGTTTGATATTTTGTTCGCAGTTGTTGCAGAGTTTCCCATTCTTTCTTGAGACGTGTAGTCTGATCTAAAGATCGCTTTGCATCATCTAACTTTTCTTTCGTATCGTAGACTTGTGACGTTATTTCTCGTTCTTTAGAAGAGAGATCAGTTAAGTTCTCCTTTTCTAACTGCTTCTCCTTTTTACTCTTTGAAATTTTATTCAATCGATCTTGGATATTAGATTGTTTGTTTTCCATATCATTCAATTGTTTTTGTAGCTTGAATAATTGGTCTAATTTCTCACGCATTTCTTCTTTTCTTTTCACATCTTCTTTTAATTGTTCCCGTTCTTCCTCTTTTGAACTTTCTTTTTCATAGCTGGCTAATAACTGTTTATATTCTTCCTCGACTTTGGTACGAAACTGCTTTTGTTCGAGGAAATCTTGCTCTAGTTTAACAACATCGCGATTACGTTCCTCTACTTGTTGTTCAACAGGTTTAACTTCATTGGCTTGTTTAGCTAACTCAATCATCTCACTCAAATGATTGTAGTGAGATTGTTGATTAGAAAGTTCAGCTTGTTCATTTCTTAACTTTTCTTGTTCTGCAAATAAATCTTCTATTGATTTAGCTTTGTGGTAATTCTCTTGAGCCTCTTCGGTCGATTTTGATAACTTGGACAATTCTTCTTCTTCGCTTTTCTTTCGAATAGATTGCTCATTCAAAGTCTTTTCTAATCGATTTCGTATGATTTGAGGATCCTCTTCTCCGGTCGATTCCTCATCCGGGAGCCAATGAATTTTTTCTATCTCTTGATCCAGCTTCCATTGATATTGCTCCATTTGTTTTTCTAAGGATTTTGTTAAATCTTTAAAGTGCTCAGATAACTGGGAAAAGAAATGGGTGTGGAAGATTTTTTGTAAAATATCTTCCCTTTCCTTGCTGTTTTCAGAAATCAGTTTCCGAAATTCTCCTTGAGGAATCATAATCATCTTCCTGAATTGATCATAGTCCAGACTTAATAGTTCTTCGACTGTATCGTTCACTTCTTTAATCTTTGAAGCTATTAAACGTTCTTCACCATTACTCATTATATATAATTGGGCACGAGTCGGTTCTTCCTTGTACCCTTCCCCACGTTCTTTCTTTTTCCATTGTTTCGGCATACGTTCAATTCGGTATTGCTTCCCCCGAAGCATAAAAGAGAAATCTACATAAGTCGTATCCGTATCAGCAGCAAAATGACTTTTCAACGTGTCTTGATCCCGATCTGTTCCACTTGCTCTACCATAGAGGGCAAAACACATCGCATCAAAAATCGTGGTCTTTCCTGCTCCAGTCGGCCCCGTTACTAAGAATATGGATTCTTCACCTAATTGGCTGAAATCGATTGTTTGCTTTTGTTTAAACGGCCCAAAAGCATTCAAAACAAGATGTAAAGCCTTCACATTATTTCCCCCTTTCTTTTGAACGTAATTCTTCAATTGCTGTTTGAATTAGCTCTTTACGTTGTTCTGGTAAATCATCACCCTTAATATCTTTATAAAAAGCCGTAAACAAATCAAAAGGAGCAAGTTTCTGTCGAGATTTTAATTCCTGCAAGTCTTCCTTTTGTTTACTAGGTGAAAATGCCACTCTCTCTAAATGGAGAATGTTTGGATACACTTTCCTCAATTTCCCCATTGGGTCTAAAATTTGTCCATCATCAAGGAGACGTATATGCAAGTAATTGTTAGGATTTTGGCTCGATTGACCTTCCAATAAATTAGAAAAATACCCTTCTACAACTTCAAAGTCGCGTTTTGGAATAAGTGGAATTTTTTCAATGTCACATGATCCATCATCTTTTAAATCTACTAAAGTTACCGATTTATTGTGGTTAGCTTCTGAAAAGGAATATTTCAGTATAGATCCACTATAGCGAACGGAATCTCGTTTAATTTTTTGAGATTGATGGAGGTGACCTAAAGCAACATAAGAAAATTGCTCAAAAAGAGATGCATCTACGTACGGAGTTCCACCTATCATCGATAATCGCTCTTCAGATTCCGATTCCATTCCGCCTGCAATAAACGCATGACCGATCCAAACGTGACGTTCTGTTGGCTCATATTGCCTCATTATAAATTCTATTAACCGTTCCGTGGCTTGTTGATGAGTTTTAATTGACGGATCTTCTAACATGTATGCTACTTCAGCAGGTTCCACATATGGAATTAAGTGAAAATGAACCGGGCCCACTTCGTCATTTAAAGTAACAGCCTCGTAGTCTTTAGATAACTTGGTATCCAAATAAAACCCCTGTTTTCTAAATAATTTAGATCCAAATTCCAGACGATCAGGACTATCATGATTGCCTGAGATCGCAAGAACCGGGATATTTAAATCATTGATCAACCTCGTTAATGTGTGATTTAATAATTCAACTGCTTGTTTAGGAGGTATCGAGCGATCATATAAATCCCCTGCAATAATAATGACATCGGGGTGTTGTTCCTGTACGATTTCTATAAATCTTTCAAGGATATATTGTTGATCTTCTGTCATGTAGACATTATTGACGATTTTTCCCAAATGCCAATCGGCTGTGTGCAAAATTCTCATTTTTCTCCAACTTTCTCTAGCAATCTTGTTGTTTCTATTATACTAGAATTTAGTCATTCTTGAAAAAATAAAAAGATACCTACCACAGGTATCTTTTAGTCAATTCTCTTCAGCTTGGTAATGGTCAAAGAGTTGATCAAAGACGACCAACGCATTTGAAAATGGGATATTCAACTCTAAATAATTGCTTAATTCATGATACGATGTCGACTGTTTAGGGAAACTATGGTCCTCAAACATCCATTCCGCAAGCTGTTTTTCATCGTCTGCTTGCTGATTTCCGCGATACCTCATCATATAATGGTAAAATGACCTCATCATCGTTTCCTCCTTCACCCATATCTTTTGTATAGTTTTATCATGTTTACATTGGAGAATCAAAAATAAAAGTTAATCTACTCTTTTATTCATCCATAAGTTCTTGCTGAGCTCTTAACTTTTTTCGATATACTATACGGGATAAAATGATGCTCACTTCGTATAAAATGATAAGCGGCACAGCTACAACAATTTGCAAAATAAAGTCTGGCGGAGAAATCATAGTTCCAACAACAATCAGGACAAAATAAGCATATTTTCTAATTTTTACAAGTAATTCTGGGTTAATAATTCCTAAACTCGTAAGGAACATAATGATTATTGGTATCTCAAATAATATTGCAAAAGGAATCGTTACCCTAAACACAAAACGGAAATATCTTTCTACAGTAAATAATTCATTAAACATGCCTTCATTAAGTGAAAGCAAGAAAGGTAAGATCAACTGAACAAAAACAGTGTATCCGAATGATAATCCTGCTACAAAAAGCAAGAAAATAGCTGGTATGTATCCAAGAGAGACTTTTTTCTCTTTTGACGTTAAGGCTGGCTTAATAAACAACCATAACTGTAAGCATAACATCGGCAATGAAACGATTATCGCGATAATGCTAGCAATGGTAAAATAAATCCAAATGATTTCCCCAGGACTAGTTACACTAAGTTGTATCGGTATGTCCTTTTCAAGAAAACCATAAATATCCCGAATGAATACAAATCCTACTATAAAAAAAACAATAAATGACCCTAAAGACCAGATGATTCTCTTTCTAAGCTCGCTTAGGTGATCAGTTATATTCATTTCCAAATCTTGTTTACTGTTTTTATCTTCTGACATGATCGAAAGTCCCTCCAGGCTAATAATGGTTTGCCTGACATAAAGAAGATGTAAGGGGGTTCCCTTACATCTTCTTTATTTATCTTTTTTGTCTTCATTTTTCGTTGATTGATCATCAGCCATCATATCTCCCGCAGCTTTTTTAAATTCTTTTAAAGAGCTACCAAAAGATCTTCCAATCTCCGGAAGTTTTGCAGGTCCAAAAATAATTAATGCCATGATCAGTATAAGTATAAGGCCGGGCACGCCAATGCTAGATAACAACTCTCAACACCCCATTATTTTTTCTCGTTAGAGCCTTTATCGTCAATGATATCTTTCGCTTCTGTTACATCGTCTTTAGCGTCTCCTGTTAAGTCACGAGCAGATTTTTTAAATTCTCTCAACGTTTCGCCAGTGGCTTTTCCAATTTCAGGAAGTTTCTTCGGTCCAAAAATTACAAGAGCAATCACTAAGATTAAAATCAATCCAGGAATGCCAATACTTGAAAGCATAGATGTCACCTTCCTTCTATATATCGAGTTATTTTTAATTATACTACTAATCATCGTGAATCATAAGGTTCTATTGTAAACGTCACAAAGTTGATATGTTTTTTCAGTAATCTGCGTCTATCATATCACGTTTAGAAACCTATGTCTTTATAGAGTTACGATTTTCTACAGTACTTAAGAGCCTCTTCATAGTCTTCCTTTGTATTCATATTAAAAAAGTGCCAGTATACTGTATTTGAAGGGATTCCTGAAAAGTCTGTCACATAAGTAACACGACACTGCGATAAAAGGGACTGCATCTTTCTTTCCCCTTCACTAAGCAGTCGCTCACAGTCCTCAGCTAAACGCTTATGGTAAATCCCGGATAACGGCTGAATTCTACCGTCATAAACAGGGATAATAGCATCCGTTCCTTCTGTAGTATGTGCCAATAATCGTTGAATCACTTTTGAATCAATAAACGGCGTATCACATGCAGCAACCGCTACATAATCATTTGAAGCATAGTCTAATACAGCATGCAGCCCCGCCAAGGGACCACTATTTTTATAAATATCGTTAATGAATCCAACGCCTGCTTCATTGCGGTTAATAAGAACGGAAGCAACTTCTTCTTTTAACACATTATAAGTCCTTGTTAAGACAGTCTCTGTTCCAACGTACAGGTTGGCTTTATCTGTCCCCATTCGAGTAGAACCCCCACCTGCGAGAATAGCTCCACCAATGGACACTTCCATCGTTATCATAACTTTACTCTATTATATATTCGAAAGTAATAGTCATATGGATTTTTCTCATCTTTCTTCCCCTTTGTTTCTTCGATTAATTGCCAATCAGCTTCTTCGTATTCAGGAAAATAGGTGTCTCCATCAAAAGCATAATCAATATAAGTCATGTACATTCGATCAGCAAACGGTAGCATTTTTTCAAACAAAACACTCCCACCGATGACAAACCACTCTTTATCTGAATACGTTTCATTCAAACGAATGATATCATCGATGGAATGATAAACGTCACAGCCATCGACTTCGTAATCCGGATCAGATGTAATGATAATATGATTACGCTCGGGAAGAGGCTTACCAAATGATTCAAAAGTTTTTCTTCCCATTATAATGGTTTCTCCCCACGTTGTTTCTTTAAAAAATTTAAAGTCACGAGGAATATACCAAGGTAAATCATTGTCTTTTCCAATAAGTTGATTTTTGTCCATCGCAAACACAAAAGAAATCATAACAAAATCACTCCCTTATTTATACTGCCACAGGCGCTTTTATTCCTGGATGTGGATCATATCCTTCTATTTTAATATCTTCCATTTCAAAATCAAACACACTTGTTTTCTCATCGTTAAGCCATAAGGATGGCGCCTGTCTTGGCTCTCTCGCTAACTGTTTATTAATTTGTTCAATATGATTGGAATAAATATGTGCATCACCAAGGGTATGAACGAACTCTCCTACTGCTAGTCCACATTCTTTTGCAATCAAGTGAGTTAGCAGAGCATAGCTTGCGATGTTGAATGGTACGCCTAGGAAAATGTCCGCACTCCTTTGATAAAGTTGACAAGACAGTTTTCCGTCCGCTACATAAAATTGAAACATCATATGGCAGGGAGGCAAAGCCATGTTTGATGGTACATCTTCAGGATTCCAAGCCGTAACAATATGTCGTCTTGAATCAGGATTATGTTTAATACTATCTATTACGTCTTTTAATTGGTCAATTGTTTCCCCACGGGTTGTTTGCCAAGCTCGCCACTGTTTTCCGTACACGGAACCTAAGTCACCGAAACGTTCACTAAATGCATCATCTGTGAGTATTTTTTCTTTGAAAACATTCATTTCTTCGTCATATATTGCCTTGAATGCCTCATCTTGTTGGCTCCGAATACCAAAGTTGGTCATGTCCGGACCACGATACTCTTCACTTTCCACATACGATTGAAAAGCCCACTCATTCCAAATGTTATTGTTATGCTGCAATAGGTATCGAATATTCGTATCCCCTTTAATAAACCAGAGAAGTTCACTAGCAATTAAACGGAATGGGATTCGTTTCGTCGTTAATAAGGGAAATCCTTCTTGCAAATTGAATTTCATTTGATACCCAAAGGTGGAATAAGTCCCGGTACCGGTGCGATCCTCTTTCTTTGTTCCTTGTTCCATCACTTCACGACAAAGGTTTAAATATTTTTTCTCATTATTCATGTTGTCCACCTGCTTTTTTTGAATTTAAGTTACTCTGCCATTCTTGTAAAAACTGTCCTAAGTATTCTTCCATAAACTGATGGCGGATTGCTGCTTCCTGTTTCGCTCGATCCGTGTGGATAAGAGCAGATAATTTTAAAAGTTTATCATAGAAATGTTGAATCGATGTTGCTTCACGATCATCCTCTGTGTGAAGCAGTTGATTTTTCACACCTCCATATGCAAACGTCCGCGCAATACCAATCGCACCAATTGCATCTAGCCTATCAGCATCTTGGACGATCTTACCTTCTAATGTTTCAGGTATAGCTCCTTTGGAAAAAGACACGTTTTTAATAGCGACGGAAATTTCATCAATGATTTCCGCTTCTATGTCTAACGATCTAAGAAATACTTGAAGATCTACAAGAGCTTGTTTCGGTTGAGCAAATAACTTAGCGTCTCCGATATCATGCAGCCACCCAGCCGCTTCCGCCACGAAAGAATTAGCCCCTTCTTCTTTTGCTAAAAAAAACGACCAGTCTGCTACTCTTTTCATATGAAAGAAATCGTGACCTGTCGGATCATTCGCAAACTGCTGATAAACATAACGACTAATTGCCTGAAGTACGTCGTCTTTACTCATAACTCACCTCTAAAATTGAAAAAGATCCATTTGTCTAGGATTTAAGTCTTTATATTTGATTTGTAAAAGTTCTTGCATTTGCTTTGCATTATCCGCTGCATCCCCACCGGAATTATTGTTAAATAAGAGAGTAACTTCTGGTGTTATTTTCTTTAGACGTTCCACTCTTTGTTTCCATTCTACTAATTCTTGTTCATTGTAGCGATACAAAAACCGGACTTTTCTCCAGTCTTTTCTTCCATTTTTATTCCATCCATGAATATTTCTCCCGTGAAAGCGTACCATGGTTTGTGCTGGATGTGTAGGTGCTTCCACAAGAGGTACAGAACCCTCTCCTGCTTGAGGCTCATCACAAATAGTGTGAATCCACTGATGATCTTTCATAAATTGCAATGTTTGATTTTTATACTCTTTCGTAAACCAAGATCGATTCCGAAATTCTAAAGCAAGCGGATAAGGTTCTAGCCAATCTTTAATAAGCCTTAGCTTCTGAATGTGTTCTTTCCTTACATCAAACCAAGGAGGAAATTGAAAAAGTAACGATTGCAATTTACCACTCTCAATAATAGGTTGGATCGATTCTTCATATCTCTTGATAAGATCCTTTGCTTCTTGTACCGTTCTCGTTTGCCGATCATGACCTGTTAACTGTTGGAAGGCTTTAATAACAAAGGAAAAACTTTCCGGTGTTTGACGAAGCCATTTCTTATAGTGGGTAACTGGCTGGATTGCATAAAAAGCGGTATCCACCTCTACTACTGGAAAGTGAGAAGCATAGACGGAAAGCTTTTCATCTGATTTTGTTTGGTCTGGGTAAAGAGTAGCATGATCTCCCCACCCTGTAAGTCCAATACGAATCGTCATTGTCTATCCCCCTCTCCTTCAAATTGTAGCAAAAACACCACCGTTTCACTAAAAAAACATCAAAATAAACCTGTTATCCGACCATCTTCCTTTACATCCATATTTAACGCTGCAGGTTTCTTAGGCAATCCAGGCATCGTCATGACGTCACCCGTGAGCGCCACAATAAATTCTGCACCGACAGAAGCTGTTAATTGACGAACTGTGATTGTAAAACCGTGAGGACGTCCGATTAATGTAGGATCATCAGATAGAGAATATTGAGTTTTAGCCATACAGATAGGTAATTGATCATGACCGTGTTTATTTAATAACATTAGCTGTTTTTTAGCTGTAGAAGTAAATTCCACACGCCCTGCTCCATAAACATTAGTAGCAATTTTAACGATTTTTTCCTCAATGGAATTTTCTAACTCATAAGTGTACTTCATATAACCAGTTTTTGTGGCACAACTTTTAATGACTTTCTTCGCAAGGTCGATTCCACCCTTTCCGCCTTTAGCGAAAACTTCAACTATAGAAACTTCCGCTCCCTGACTGGCGCACCAATTGGTTAAGAATTTAAGTTCCTTTTCAGTGTCTAATGGAAATTGGTTAATCGCAATAACAAAAGGTAAATTAAACTGTACAATTGTCTCCATATGTTTTTTTAAATTGGAAATACCACGTTCGAGCGCATCAACACTCTCCTCATGTAGTTGATTCTTGTTTAGTCCTCCGTGCATTTTTAATGCCCGAATGGTAGCAACAATCACAACTGTATCAGGTTCAAATCCACCGGCCCGTGTTTTTATATTCAAAAATTTCTCAGCACCAAGATCGGCTCCAAACCCCGCTTCAGTCACCACAAAATCCCCTAGTTTCGCAGCTGTTTTTGTAGCGACTAAACTATTACAACCATGAGCAATATTGGCAAAAGGACCTCCGTGAATAATGGCTGGTGTGTTTTCTATCGTTTGAACAAGATTTGGTTTCATTGCATTTTTCAATAATAGAGTCAATGATCCCTCGAACCCGAGCTGTTTTACAGTTACCGGATCTCTCTCATACGTGTACCCAATAAATATACGAGATAACCGTTCTTTTAAGTCTTGAAGATCATTGGCCAAGCATAGAATTGCCATCATTTCTGAAGCTACGGTTATATTAAATCCGTCTTGTCTAGGTACTCCTTTACTAGCACCCCCAAGCCCAACAACCACTTCTCGTAACGACCGATCATTCAAATCTAAAACTCGCTTCCATTCCACTCGACGAGGATCAATATGTAATTCGTTTCCTTGATGAATGTGGTTATCTATGAAAGCAGACAGAGCGTTATTAGCCGTTGTGATTGCATGTAAATCTCCAGTGAAATGTAGGTTAATGTCTTCCATGGGCAGGACTTGTGAGTAACCGCCCCCTGCCGCTCCTCCTTTCACCCCCATCGTTGGTCCTAAAGAAGGTTCTCTTAATGCGATAACAGCCTTCTTATTTAACTGATTTAATGCTTGTCCCAGACCAACAGTTACCGTAGATTTCCCTTCACCAGCAGGGGTCGGATTAATCGAGGTAGTTAAAATAATCTTTCCATTTGGCTCATCTGCTAACTTATCGAGTATTTGTTGTGAGAGTTTCGCTTTATAATGACCATAAGGCTCCCAATCTTGCTCTGTTAGTAATAAATCCTTGGCTATTTCGCTGATAGGCTTCATTTGTGATCCATACGCAATATCAATATCTGAATTCATAGAAAGTCCCCTTTTACGTAGAATTCTATCCTTATTGTAACCTATATCAATGTAGATTTACTGTATATTTATTTTCTCACCACTCAAACTATCTAGTATTGAAAAGAAATAAATTCATTCGTATAATGAGAGGCTGTTGTAATATTGTTAGAAAATTTAACTTAATAACAACACTTGGTAATATAATTAATCAGACAGCCTTTAGCTACAACCTGATTCTCTACATTAATTTAGAAAAGACCATGAAAGTTGAAGAAAGGGGTTAAACGAATGATTGAGGTTTATACAGATGCAGCTACAGCAGGAAATCCTGGTCCAAGTGCAATTGGCGTGTATATTAAAGAAAATAAGAATCACCATAAATTTAGTTCATATTTAGGTACATACTCCAATCATGAAGCTGAGTTTTATGCCGTCATTCATGCTCTAGACTATTGCAAGGAAAATTTTTCTGGAGAGATTCTTTCCATAAGATGTGATTCTCAAATTGTCGTTCAATCAGTGGATCGAGAATTCAGTAAAAATCCAATATTCACTCCACTTCTACAACAAATTTTATCATTGCAGGAAAGCTTCCCCCACGTCTTCTTCAAGTGGATTCCTGATAAAGAAAATAAACACGCGGATCAATTAGCACGGTCAGAACTTAAAAAGAATGAGTAACTTAAACAGCTATTACTCATTCCTTTCCTTGACCATTGTCTTCTGGTTTGATAATCCACGTTCCTCTAATGACTGATAAACTTCTTTTTTAGATGCAATAGTAGGTGAAGAAATATGTTCAAGTACGCTTATGTAAAAACTTGGATCAAATGATTGCTGAAACTTGAGAGTCATTTTAAGAGCTAATATCGTTTTCCACTCTTCTACATTTGTTGAATTCTTACCAAAGTAAATAAAACGGACATCTTGATCAGATAATTTGAAACCCCTGGACCACAAATCTTCCAGAAAGTAGGCTAACGAATCAGTTTGCTTCATAGAATGCTCCTTGTCCCATTTTACTAAAATCGACAGTTTTCGCTAAATTATTTACACCTATTTTATCAAAAAAAACAGCCAGTTGGAATCACTTGGCTGTTGCTGACTCTTCATATAATTTTTTTTTAGAGTTTATAGACTTCTTTGGTGTGCTTGTCATTAGTTGAATAACCGATTGGGCAGGAACAGATCCTACTTTAGCTAAAATCCATACAAGCAGCATTGTGTAAATAGCTACCACTAGAAAAATTAGTAAAATCATCATATGAGCGCCCCTCTAATTGATAATGATTTTCATTTCTAATTAGATTATAACAAATAAAATCATATGAAGCAATACAGACTTGCGAATGTTCAGAACTTTCCTCCAAGTGCACGCTCCTCTGCTGGTAACCGGATCATTAATACAAGTAAGTGCATTATTGGGAAAATTATTGCGGTTACGTAAGCTTGAAATAGTAAAGGAATCACTAATAATTCAAAAAACACAATGATATAGTTTGGATGCTTCACAAATTTATAAGGGCCATAGTCAATCAAAGGTTCATCAGGAATAACTATAATTTTAGTGTTCCACTTGCGCCCTAATGATGTAATGCACCATACTCGTAACCCTTGTAAAATAAGAAATAAGCTAACGAGTAAAGGAGAAAGCCAGAGAATACCATCTCTAACAAGGAACCATTCAAAAAAAACAGCGAAAAAGAACGAAGTGTGAAGAACAATGAATAAAAAGTAGTGGCTACTTTCCACTTCCACTCCCCCATGTTTTAACATCCACTTTTTATTGAAGTGGGCAATAAAAAGTTCGGCAATTCTTTGTCCAACTAGAAAAAGGAACAGCCACATATCAAACCCACTCCAAACCGACGATTTCAGAAGTGAATCCAGGGCCTAAAGAAGTCATAAATGAGCGGCTTCCTTTAGAAGGGAAATTTCTCATTGCTTCATACAGTACATAATGAACAGTAGGTGAAGACATATTACCGTGCTGCCTTAATATTTGCTTCGAATATTTGAACATTTCGCCAGGAACTTCCAAAGTTTCCATGTAAGCATCAATCACTTTTGTGCCTCCTGGATGAGCGATGATAAAGGGAAGCTCCGAAACACTTATTTTATTTTCTATTAAACATTCTTCTATATGACTTTTCCAAAAACTATGGACTAGCTTTGGTATATTCTTTTTAAAAATGACCTCAAAACCAGTATTAACAACCTTCCATCCCATAACTGACTGACTATTTGGTTTTGTTTTTGTGCTTGTACTCGTAACTTTAGGTAAGGAATTATTTCTTGGATGGAGTAACGAGGACTCCTTCCCTACTAAAAATACAGCAGAGGCTCCATCTCCGAATAAAGCAGAACCTACAAAGTTGCTAATACTTGTATCTTTATGCTGAAAGGTCAAGCTACATAGCTCGACACAAACAACTAATACATTACTTTGAGGAGCTCCTCTTAAATAGTCAAATGCTTTAGAGATCCCACTTGTACCTCCTGCACATCCTAGACCAAAAATAGGTGTTCGTTTTACATGTTCATTAAAATTTAACTCATCAATTAAATAAGCATCTATCGTTGGAGTAGAAATCCCTGTAGATGAAATAAAGATGATATGATCCACAGCAGAAGCTTCAATTTCTTGTTGTAAAAATAGATGATTGTTCAAACAATTGCTTACAGCCTGCTTACTATAATGCAAAGCTCGCTCACAATATAGACGATTTACTTCTTCCAAGGAATGTTGATTCTGATACCATTCCAGCGGAAAGGCTAACTGTCTCCTTTCAATTTGAGTATTTTGAAAAATCGGTGACAGTCTTTTTTGCTCAGAAAGTTCCATCGGAAAAATATGTTGGATAAAACTCTGAATCTCATCTTGATCATAATTATAATCAGCTTCATGGATGCCACAAGAGAGAATATATGTCATAAGCCCACCCCTTATCTATTCTTAGAATGGCTTATTACCACAAACTTATCCCTCTATTAGAACTTTCTAAAATCCATAGATAGTCATTCCGCCATCTACAAAAATTGTTTGCCCTGTCATATAGTTTCCTGCATCTGAAGCCAGAAAGATTGCCGCTCCAGTAAGTTCTTCTAGTTTACCAATTCGTTTTAATGGGGTCCTCTCAAGAATCGCTTCCACGTAAGATTCATCTTTTAGTAGTTGTTCCGTTAAAGAAGTTTCAAAATACCAAGGCCCGATTGCATTCACGTTTATTTGATATTTCCCCCATTCTAATGCTAAGTTTTTCGTCATCTGAATTAATGCACTTTTTGTCATTGCATAAACAACTCCGGTCCGAAGAGCAGTATGACCTCCAACGGAAGATATATTAATAATTTTCCCTTTCTCATGCTCTTTCATAAGACTGGCGGCATACTGGGAGAGGAAAAAAGCACTTCTCATATTAGTAGAAATGATCTGTTCCCACTCTTCTTCTGTAACGTTTTCAGCTTCACTACGAATGTTCATCCCCGCATTATTAATCCACACATCTACAGGCCGACTTTCTCTAATATAATCAACTTTTTCTATAATTTCCTGATAATGAGCAACATCAGCTTGTATAATATAAGCTTTTTGACCAAGCGCTTCTATCTCTCCTTTTGTACGAAGTAGATCATCTGAGTTACGTGCAATTATGACAACATCGGATCCCGACTCAGCAAATGATAACGCAATTGCTCGGCCAATTCCTTTCGTTCCTCCTGTAACGACAGTCAGTTGATGATCTAGTCTAAAATTAGGTAAATACATGATAACTCTCCTTTCGTGAAATTTTCAGTCAATTTTGACATTTTTTGTAATTGTTTACATTCTCAGTATATATCGATAAACTACTAATGAACTTACATATTTAGGAGGTAAGAACATGAAAAAGTGGTTAATGATGTTAGGAATAACGAGCATGATCGTAGCTGCAGGTTGTGGCAGCAATACGGAAGAAGACTCAAGCACGAGCGGTGATTCAGACAACAATAATTCTGAAGAGAGTTCAAATGATGAAACTGCTACTAAAAAAGAAATCTTAAATATTCAACAAGAGATGGTCTCCACTTTTCGTCCAGAACAGTCTCAAATAGCTGACTATGAAGCAGCTATTGGAGCAGAGAAACCTGACGAAGAAGCTATTAAAGACGCTGGAGAAGCAGCTAAAAGTGCAGCAGCTAATGCTGCAACTAAGGTTGAACAATTTTCCATCGAAGGAGACCTTTCAAACAAAATTAAAGAACAATACGAGAAAGCTCTCCCCTCTTTACAGGCATATTACGAAGAAGTTGAAACAGCTCTTGATGAAAGCCTAACAGAAGCTGATCTAACGGAAGCTGATAAGAAGTTTGAGGAATTTCAAGACCAAGTTTCTACCATCTACGAAGAAGCTGATCTATTATCTACAAACCTAAAAAGTGAATTCTCATAATAATCTAACGCGTATAACCCAGCTGATCTAAAAAGACAGCTGGGTTCTTTATTAAAACTGGTAAATGCCTTTATATTTAGTCGTTAAATACGATATTAAGTACTCAGGATTCAACCCTTCTCCTGTAACATCTTTTAATATATCTAAAGGCTTTTTCATTTTTCCATACTGGTGAATGTTTGTGGAAAGCCATTGTTTAATTTGATAATAATCTCCTGCTCTAATCGCTTGATCAATGTTAATATGTTGTTTCATAGCGTGTTCAATCTGTGCAGCATACATATAACCTAGCGCATAGGAGGGGAAATAACCAAAATCCCCCCCTGACCAATGAATATCTTGAAGCACACCCTCTGAATCTGTAGGAGGAACGATTCCTAGGTACTGCTCCATTTTCTCATTCCATAATTCAGGAAGGTGACGTACTTCAATCTCCCCCTGAATAAGAGCTTTTTCTAATTCATAACGAATCATAATATGAAGTGGATAGGTTAATTCATCTGCTTCGATTCGAATAAACGAAGGTTTTACTTCGTTAATTGCACGGAAAAAATCATCCAAAGCAACTTGTCTGAAACGGTCAGGAGCGTGCTTTAAAAATAGTGGATAATGAGTTTCCCAAAATGATCGACTTCTTGAAATAAAATTTTCCCAAAACAAGGACTGCGATTCATGAATGCCCATTGAAGTTCCGGTAGCTAAGGGAGTAAATGCTAACTTTGAATCAATATTTTGTTCATAAAGAGCATGCCCTCCCTCATGAATCGTACCAAATACAGCCGTTCGGAAATCTTTCTCATCATATTTCGTTGTTACACGAACGTCATTAATGTTCAAGCCTATAGCGAAAGGGTGAATGGTTTCATCTAATCGGCCCGCTTGAAAGTCATAACCCATCTTCTTTAAAATCTCTTCGCTAAACTGTTTTTGAAGTTCCTTAGGAAAATGCCCTTTTAAAACGGATGGATCAGGCTGACCAGGTGCTTTTTTAATCTCTTCCAACAAATGAGTCAATGACCTGCGAACCTTCGGGAATACCTGATCTAGCTGAGAAACCGTGAGACCAGGTTCGTAGTTATGCAGTAAAGCATCATAAATATGCTCATCATAGCCCCAATATTCAGCAAACTGACGATTATACCGGACTAACTCTTCTAGGTACGGTTGAAAACTTTTAAAATCATTGTTTTGTTTTGCTTCAGCCCATACAAATTCAGATTTCGATTGCAAAGTGACAAATTCTCTGTACAAAGCAGTCGGTATTTTTGTCGTTCGTTTATAGGTTTCTTCCACCTCACTTAACGCCGCGGTTAATACATTATCGTGAGAAGATTTTTTTAATTGATCAATGTAACTCTTTAATTCCTCTGACGTTTGGATTTCATGCACCTTTTGGGCAAGGACACCGAGCACTTCTGATCGGTTTTCCATCCCCTTTTGAGGGGCTTTTGTCCGCATATCCCATGCCATAAGTCCGATAGCTTCTTCATACGAGGATTGTTCCTTAAGTAAATTCCAAAATCTTTGTTCCGTTGTTAGCCTCAAAATAAAGTTCCCCCTCTAAAATTTAGTATTTTCCTATGTAGTTCAAGTTGACTAAATTTATCTCTTTCAAATCTAATTATACCAATAAATTCATTTATTTAGGTGATGAGACGATTATTTTACACATTTAAAAAACTGACATCAAACATCAGTTACTCGTTCTTATCAATGAATATCCCTTCATTTGCTTTGTAATCCGCATAAAATATTTCTTTATAGCTATTGATAGAATTTGCCTTAAGTTGATCGGTTAACCAAGCTTCATCTTTATTAATGAGTCTTAACTTATCCCAAAGTACCTCTCCGTCGATTATAAGAGTCACGGGTAGGATAACAGGCTTAAATGGCAATTCAAGATCCGCCATAGTAGGTGAATCAAATTTCATTTTTTTCAAAACACTTAATTGTCCATCCGTTTCTAAAATTGCGTGTTCTACCTCCCTTATGGAGAATGCATTTTTAACACGTAAAAGATGCTGTAGTTGATTAATATCAAGCTTGTTTTTCTTTAAAACTTCTCTTTGGAGTTTACCCTGGTGAATAACGATGGCAGGTTCTCCTTCTAGAAGTTTCCTGCTGCTTTTAAACTTTTGCGAGATTATTTCTGTCCCGTAAACTAATAGAAACCAAATAAATAATGCATATAAAAGGTGTTGAATTTCAATTTCCTGATCAAAAACTGCACTTCCAACTAATTCCCCCAACAATATTGCTGCAACAAAATCAAAAGGTGTCAGTTGAGAAATTGTTCCCTTCCCCAGGATTTTAGTTATTATAAATAGTCCAAGATAGCCAACAACTAATACAATTGCTATTGAAGCAAAGTTCATCTACCTCACCTACCAATACTGGAGTCAATTCCTAGTTATAATGTGGAAAGCAAGGTGAGTTTATTCAATTTTAAATTAATCACTATCAAAAACCATTATATAGATGAAATCGAAAATCCTTTTTGCAAAACAAATGACCAGATTCCTTTTTATTTTGAAAAGAATCTGGTCAACTTAAATGATTTTAGAAAGATAGCATCAATTATTATCGGCTTAAACCCCTAGTGTAACAGGTTTATATGTTGACCCTAATTCTTCAACAAATATAGTAAATCAAAAGAATTGAAGAGATTTTGTAGAGAAAAATAGCATCAACTGGTCCAATCGTTCAACTATCTTTCTAAGAAAAGGGGACAAATACGGGAAGTTTATTTTTAAGATCGGTGCGACATCTATGGCTAATCTAAAGAACCATTGTTAAAACTGAAAACGTTCCATAAGGAGATACTGGTTTATGAATACAAAGAGGATAATGAAAATAAGTAAAATAATGATATACCATACCTCCATATTAGTCCTTATTAATCCTTTACTCAATAACTTTCTTTTTCGAAATTAATTCATCAACTAACCACTTTATAAAAACTGCCTTCATAATATATATAGGTAATGAATAGATATAGTGCCAATTTTCTAATTTATAAATTCCTATCCAAACAGTTAAAGGTTCGAAAATAAATGTAAAGACTAGTGCCATAACTATATTAGCGATAATAAACCTTTTCCATTCAGGAAAATACTGATATAAGAACATATGAGCAACAACTATTATACCTTGATCAATTGCAACTAATCTAGGCATGATATTTATCAATTGATAGGGATATGACCAAAGGTGTTTTTCTACGCCAAAATCATCTAACATTATAACAAGTATCGTTAACAATGTTCCAAATAATAGTATTTTATTTATTTTTCTTTTATCTACAAATATTCCCCAAATAATCCAAGGAATAAAAAGCACAAATAACAATAACCACCATTGGAAAGTAAACAAATCGTGTGAAATCCAATACTCTAACCGCATATCATAAAGTTGTTGGTGGACATCGCGTATTTCTTCGTAAGTTGGATGTTTTTCTGTCATGTTACCTTTCCTTTTATTCATATTTTTTATATCATCTATTTCATGTCACTTACTCTAACCTCAAAGAAATAAAGATATTATGTTGATCGAACCAGCTAACAGAGGTCTTTTATGGTAAACAGGTAAAATAATACCTATAAGAGACCACCTCATATTCCATCCATTATGTTATGTAATAAACCCTAACTTACTATTTAAATTTTCAATACTAAAAAATATCCCTGATGTATATGGTATTTATTCTTTGTAGGTTTTCGCTGCATCTTTATTCCGTTATAGGTCGATTGTTGAAGACTCGATTTCGAGATTGTGTAGTTATTCCGTCATCGTTAGGAGAAAGAAGGTGGCCGGAACATCAACGAATCTTAGAAGGCGGCACGCATTGAAATAACAGCATGTTCATCCACTGTTTTCATTATGAAGGATTAGCATACACATTGTATTAACCTACGTCTTTAGCAGAACAAGCTTAAGTTTCTTCATAAGTACCCCTTAAATTTATAAGAATTTACGCTATCCTCTCTCGCATAGATGCATACTATTTTCATTATTAACAGATAGTACTAAATATATTGAAATAACGGAGTGAAGTAATGACATTCGCACTTTTATTATTTGTAATATCTTGGATTTTTTATATATTCTTTGCAGATAAAAGCAAAATTCATCGCTTTCTATCGACCATTTATTTTGGTATGATTGTTGCACTAATGAGCGATTTATTTATGCATGTTGTGGAATTATGGAAGTTTGATATTGAGAATAGATCCCAAATTTTTATTGCACGTTGGCTAACTTCTTGGGGGATCTATTTTGTCATCATGTATTTATTCCTACAATGGTTACCAAAAAAACAAACCTTTTGGTCAATGTTCAAATATCTTTTTTATTGGACAACCTTTAGTATTATAGCTGAATGGTTCTTTGTAAAAATGGATTGGTTTATACATATGGAATGGTGGAACTTATTTCATTCGTATTGGGCTGATTGGTTATTATATATAATTTTTTATTTTCATTTTAAATGGATAGAAAAGAAACAGAATAACTAAAGGTACCTGTTAGGCAACTATGCATTTCCTCTACTTCTTCCTTATCCCCCATCACTATGTATCTCAAGTTGACCAAAGTATTCTTTAACAAATATAGTATACCAATAATTGGTTCAGTAACTTTTAATACCAAATGTTTCAGAAAAGATTAAATAACACTCGCTGAACGATCTAATTAACGGTATAAACTGCAGCCGCTTCTTTCTTGGTTGATATCACTATTCAAAGAAAATGGGCATAAGTCAAAATTTGAAAACCCCGACATAACAGTAAAAAGTGCTGTTTTTACGGGGGTGCGAACGTTTGTTCTGTTTTTGTGTTATCCAGATCAAGCCAAGTTATTAAACACAGACATAGACCAAATTTACAGAGCTAAAGAATTACTATACTTTGATCATCATTCTCCTTCTAGATCAGGCATAAGAAGGTCTTTTTTATCAACCTTACACCATGTCTAATGACAGCTCTCTATTTTTCTCATTAACTAATAATAACCCCTCTGGAGGCCCACCAATTAAAAGGGCTTTTCAATGATTTTCATAGACCAAGTAGTTAATTGTGATTTTATGTTAATGTAAATGAGAAGTTTGTGAAGGATTGTTCAACGAAAGGAGCAGTTTAGTTTAGTACGTTTTGATACGAGTATGTAAGTTTCTCTATAAAAGAGGGGGAGATATTCGGTTTTTTAGGACCTAATGGTGCTGGGAAAACAACAACAATCCGTATGATGATCGGATTGTTAAAGACAACTGAGGGTGAAATTTGGGTTAATAATTTGAATGTACATAAGGATACAAAAAAAGTTTAACAAGAAGATATAAAAATAAGAACGCTTGGGCATTAAAAATCCAAGCGTTTTTGTTTGCTATTTGTACTGTTATTTTAGATTTTTCTACGGTATCGGAATTAACTTAATGTGGGGAGTTTCACCTTAATAACTGAGGAGTCATTGATCATTGATTTCTAACTTCCATATAATATAGATAGTGGCTCTACTAATCTTTGTTATTTGTGCAATCTCATTTACAGTCAGGCCCTTATTACGTCTCTCATGAAACAGCTCTTGAGCGTGTTGTAAGCCTCGATTGTTCATTGTGTATCTTACGTCTACTTTGTACACACTTATACCTTGTGGCCACCTGAATGCCTTCTAGCTGCCTTTGTTTATCAAATTCGGCTATCCAAGACAACGTTTGTTATCATCAGCTAATTCTGCCGATACATTTTAATCGTGTACCTAGAGAGATTGTGAAATTCTCGGTCTTCCAAGAACTCTTGAATAGCAAACTTCAATAACATTTTGACCAGATTCTTTTTCAATATTGAAAAAGAATCTGGTCAGCTTGAAATACTTTAGTGAAAAAACACAGATTTTTTTATAGTCTTTGAACCCTTAATATGACAACGTTCTATTTAATATGTTTACCAAAATATTGATAGTAGTCGGTTTTAATAAATCCATTAAACAGCTTGCGTTTTTTCGTTGCCTTCTTACCGTATAAACTTTCAAAGTTTTCATTAGAAGTAAGAATGTACACGCTCCAAGAAGGATCATCTCTCATAATTACACCCAAGTCACGATACATTTCCTCTACTTCTTCCTTATCCCCCATTCGTTCGCCATACGGAGGATTACTGACAATATAACCATTATCTTTTCTAGGTTGGAAGTCTTTCACCTGCATTTGTTTCCATTGAATCAAATCTCCGAGTCCTGCTTCCATTGCATTGTTTTGTGCAATTTCGATCATCTGATGGCTAATGTCTGATCCGGTAATGTCTAAAGGCTGATCATAGTTGGCATGGTCTTCTGCTTCTTGAAAAGCATTGTCCCAATGTGAAGAGTCAATGAAATCCCAGTCCTCTGAAGCAAACTCCCGATTAAATCCTGGGGCAATATTTTGACCAATCAAAGCCGCTTCGATGGCTATCGTACCTGAACCACAAAAAGGATCGACAAACGGTTCATCAGGTCTCCAATTCGTTGTTTGCACTAATGCTGCTGATAGCGTTTCTTTTAATGGCGCCTCCCCTTGACCTACTCGGTACCCTCTCTTGTGCAAGCCGCTTCCCGAAGTATCAATGGTTAATAATACTTCATCTTTGTGAATAGCTACCTCAACACGATAAAATGCACCCGTCTCTTTTAAAATAGAGGCTACTCCATATTTCTTTTTTAATCGTTCTACAATCGCTTTCTTAACGATTGACTGACAATCAGGAACACTATATAGCTTGGATTTCACTGATTTACCAATAACGGGAAATTCCCCTTCCTCGGTAATAAACTGTTCCCACGGAAGAGCTTTCGTTTGTTCAAAAAGTTCATCAAAGCTATAAGCATTGAATTTTCCAACTAATAATTTTACACGATCAGCTGTACGGAGCCATAGATTTGTTCGCGGAATTGCAGATACGGGCGCCTGAAACACTACTCGACCATTTTCAACTTGAATATCTTCATATCCTAAAGCTTTTACCTCACGAGCTACAAACGTCTCAATTCCCATGGCAGCAGTCGCAATTAAAGTAACATTTTGTGTCATCTGATCAACCTCCTATGTATTAAACTAAGGATTCATTCACACCATTACGCATGTGTGTAGTTATACTATTACCTTCATTCAAATAAAAAACCCTTCTAAAAAGCGATCGGCTTTTCAGAAGGGTTTCTTCATCTTGATCAATGACCTTTGAATACTCTGTAAGCCATGTTCTGTTCCATAGTACTGCGAGCGGTGGTCAACCTCGTACTCCGGTGGTAATCATCTATCTTTCACATAATGTGACCCTTTTTCTGGTTGAATTCCCATCCAAAAGTGCCCCTACCTTAATTTGGGTTGCTCGCTCGTGGGGTTTACCTCGTTCCACCTGAAATATTTCTATTTCAGCTACGTCACTGTGGCACTTTCAAAGTAGAAATACCCTATTCCTAAGAACGTAGGTATCTTCCCTGCCGTTAGCTATATAAAGCTACCTTGACTTATGATTTCGTCAAGCACGAACACTACAAACATCTCAGTTTGTGCGAGCATGGACTTTCCTCTGCATGATTAGTCATACAGCGATTACCCGAGTATTCAAATTTTCATCGGTCATTTGCTCGATTAAGCAAGTCTCCATATCATAGCAAAGAATCATGGAGCTGTCACTGGTAAATTAAGGGTTTTTACTCCTCTGCGTACTTCTTACCAAACACTGCTTTTTCTAAATTGGATACTCGTTTTAAAATATCATAGTTCACCTGATGATTTTGAGTATTATTAACCGGTTTTGTACGTTGTGTGGGTGATTCATCACGTGCTGGGTATTTTTTTAAACGGATGTTCTCATTTTGTAATTGTTCAATTTCTTTTGTAAACATTTCATAATCTTGGATAATAAGGTCTAAAAATTCATCTACTTCTTCCTGATTGTAACCTCGCATGGATGTTTTGAAGTCTTTCTCTAAAATGGTTTTCCCATCAAGTTTGTATTTTTCTTCGCTCATATTATCACCTCTGTCAGCACATTACCTATATTTTTTCAAATCTTGGCGGTAATGTCAATTTAATCTTACTTTAAATGTGTTACTGATTCCAATAGTCGGGATCTGTTAGCCTCATATCTTCTACCGTTTCCTCCAGGTCCATAGGTGTTAACGAAAACAATTGATAATCATTCCGCTCTCTATAACGACGAATTAACCTCAGGAAATATTTTGGGGATCCTGGAGTATCTTCATCATATAGGATTAAACAACCTTGCGAATGGTCAATTAAAAATTGATCTTTTGCCTTAAATTGATAAGGACCCTCATATTCTTTTTGATATATCGGCTGATAAAAGTCAGCCTCTTCACATAAAAGTTCGAATTTCTGTTGTAATGCTTCAGGCCACCTTGTATGTTGTTTTAGAAAAGGAGGAGTAATGCCTAAGCAGATATCATATTCTTCTTTTAAGTCTAACACCACTTCAGCCGTCCAAATTTCAACACCCATTTGCCCTGATAAAATAACCCATTCAAGACCTTCATCTAATAATGATATTAATCTTTTTTTTATAGTTTTCTTTATGATTTCTATTTTCGGATCTTCTTCTTTAAAAATTCCCATTTCCATCGGTTTATAACCAGTTACTACAATAGTTTTCATCTTTAATCACTCTCCATCCCCATTGTATGTCAACAAAAGATGGATTACATCCGTTTTTTAAAATGACAAAGAAAAGACTACCCATTTTTTTAGGTAGCCTTATAGTTTAGTTTATTCGTCATCATTTGGTAGATCCTCTGGTGTAAATGAAAATGGAAGCAATTCTTCCATCCTTACTGTTTTAATTTGACCACTTAAATCAGATAAATGAACGGAGAGATCTACATCAAAAAATTCGCTCATTACTTGTCGACATGATCCACAAGGTGGTACTGGTCTCTTTGTATCAGCTACAACAGCCATCTCTTGAAAATCATATTGACCGTCAGCAACAGCTTTAAAAATAGCAACCCTCTCTGCACAGCAAGTTACTGGATATGCAGCATTCTCAATATTACACCCTGTATAAAGTGAACCATCTTTGGTTAGTAAAGCGGCTCCTACCTTAAACTTTGAATATGGTGTATATGCATTACTTCTAATTTGTTTAGCTTCTTCTATCAAGTCTTGTTTATCCATTTAGTTCCCCCCCTTTTAGTGGGATGATAATTATAAAAGAAAAAAAATCAATTGTAAAGCGGTTTCAAGCTAAAAAAACATAGGAACTATAATTTTTGACACAAGTGTCAGAAAAAAGTTTATACTGTATTTATTAAGGTGAACGAAGATGAAAATTATACGGAGGTGCTATACGTATTGAGAAAAATAATCCAGTTTAAAAAGATGGTTTGGCTACTTGTGCTTCTTCTTATTTTTACAGGTATCTTTACATATATTCAGTTACCTAAGCGTGAAATTCCTGAAATTGATGTAAATGTTACATCAATTTCTACAGCATATCCAGGTGCTAACCCACAAGAAATTGAACAGGCTGTAACCAATCCTCTAGAAAATGAATTACTAACAATTCAAGGTATTGATAATGTAACTTCTGCTTCTACTACAGGATTTGCTACGATTACGGCTACATTAGAAAGTAGCGCAGATACAGACAATGTTAACGGACAAATAAGACAAATCATCGCTGATACGTCCCGATCATTCCCTGACCAAGTGCAAGAACCAGAAGTAGACACAGATCTATCCGCATCTTCAGTTGCTGCCTATCACTTATTAGCTGACAGTCAAGCAGAGTTATTTGAGTTAAGAGGGACTATCGATCTTTTTGAAGAACAACTAACATCTATTTCAGGTGTTGAGTCTCTCTTAGTTAAAGGTTTACCTGAGCAGCAAGTGAATTTCAGTTTAGATAATGAACGATTAAAAGAAAACCAATTGACTGCTCCACAATTATTAGATGCCATTAATCAGGAACTTTCTCCTTCAGCCATAGGGACAGAACAAAGGGATTCAACAATCTATCAATTATCTTTTGAAAAATTAAATACTCTCGATGAATTTGAAAACTTAACTGTTTCAACAGATGAAAACGGAGATCCGATAACAGTTGGTGACGTTGGAACTGTAAGTATAGAAAACATTGATGTGGAAGATAGAATTATTTATGAAGGTAAGCAAGCTTTATCCTTAACTATCATTGCTGAAGAGGATGTAAATATCGCTGCCTTGCAAGAAAAGATCAGTGCAAAGATTTCTTCATTAAAACCTGGGCTACCTACAAATATTGAAGTGAAACAGTTTTATACACAAAGTACTGTAATTAATGAAGTCTTTACTAATTTGATTACTTCTTTCGCTATATCACTATTAGCTGTTGTTCTTATAATGGTATTAGGATTACCGATATCTTCTGCTGTTTTAGTAGCTTTCTCCATTCCTGTATCAATAGTCATTGGACTTATTCCACTACCTTATATCGGAGTGGATCTAAATCAAATATCTGTTATTGGGATTATTATTGCGATTGGAATATTAGTCGATGATGCAATCGTCGTGAATGATAACATCCAGAGAAGGTTTCAATTGGGAGACAACGCTCTTGAAGGCACAATAAATGGCGTAATGGAAGTAAGAAAATCGATTGTGACTTCTACGCTAATGATTATTTTCAGTTTTTTCCCGCTCACCTTTATTTCCGGATCAAATGGAGAATTTATTAGAGCCTTACCTAGTGTATTAATTTTTACTGTATTAGCTTCTACATTTATTGCATTAACACTGATCCCAACAGTTCAATACTCAAGAAAAGTAAGAAAGTCTAAGCCATCTGCACAAAAGGTAGGATTGCTAGGGAAATTTTTCAACCAACTAGAGCAAGGGTATGCAGACCGAATTCTGCCCAAAGTTACAAAGAAACCTATTCGAACTGGAGTAATTGGTGTTCTACTCTGTCTTTGTCTATCTCTATTCGTGATGAAAATACCGTTTGAGTTTTTCCCATCTGCTGATCGTCCAGAAGTCACAGTTTCGGTGGAATTTCCTCAAGGTACAACCTTAGAAAATTCTCTGAACCAGTTAGGAGAAATGGAACAATATATTTCCACTAAGGAAGATACAGTGACGGAAACCGCAATCTATGCGGGCGGTGGGTTACCTAATCTTTTTAACGAAACGTTAACACAATCCGGGAAAAATACTGGTCAGTTATTAATACGTGTAGACCGAGATGTAACTAGTGCAACAGCATTTATTAGCAAGTGGGAAGACTCGTTACGAAAAGAATTCCCTGAAGCAGAGATTTTCCTAAATACCATTGTATCTGGTCCTCCCCCCTCACCACCAATTGAACTTAAAATACAAGGTCCAGAAACCGAAGTAATAGTCGACGAAGCTAAGAAGGCTCAAACTCAATTAGAATCCTTAGCTGAAACAGAAATCGTCACTCTCAATATAGGAAGTTTACAACCAGTAGTTCATTACCGTCCTGATCGAGAACGGCTAGCAGAAAGTAATATCTCAATTGCCAGCGTCACTTCTCAGCTTCAACTTGCAAACAGAGGAATCCCATTAGGGACATATGATGACGGCAATAATCGGTTGCCTGTACAACTAATTGTAGATGACGGGGAGCCCGATGGAGTTAACTTAAAAACAGTTACTGTAGGAAGTATGGAAAATACTGATGGACCACCTGACTTTTTAGCCCTTGATGAAGTGATTGAACGGGAGGAAAGCGAACAAATAGGTGTCATACCTCACCTCAACGGGGAGAGAACGATAACAATTGAAGCTTATCCTACCGAAGATGGAGCTGACAATTTTGCTTCGCAAACAACTGATGTTATCGATTCAATTGCTAACGGGTTGCCAGAGGGATATAAAGTAACTGAAGCAGGAGACTCGAATGCTCAAACTGAATTCTTTGTGGAAGTTTCCAAGTTATTTCTGATTGTTTTATTCTTAATTTATATTACGATTGCTTTGCAGTTCAATTCCTTAACCATGCCTTTACTGGTAACAAGCTCTGTATTCATTGCAATAACAGGTGCCATAATCGGACTATTTGTTTCCGGCGAACCTCTTAGCTTTTTAGCTGTATTAGGTATCGTATCGCTATCGGGTATTGTTGTTCGTAATTCTGTTATTCTCATAGAGTTTATCGAGCAAAACAAACAGCGATATAGCTCAACCGTGGAAGGTGTTATTGAAGCTGGACGTGCGCGCATGCGTCCTATTGTATTAACATCTCTTACGTCAATCGCTGCACTTACACCGATTATTTTTACCGGAGATGTGTTATTCAAGCCCTTAGCTATTTCAATTGTATTTGGTCTCATGTTCTCGACCGTACTCACCCTCATTTTAGTTCCGGTATTTTATTTGATATTAGACCGATTAAGAAGTAAGTGGAGAGCAAAGACATGAAAATGAATACACCAGTTACTGATAAATAGTTCAGAATTGAGATGCAAATATTTAAAAATGGAGCCAATTAATTACAAAGCAATTTAATGCTCCATCACAATAGCTTGCGAGCTAAAATTCATAGATGCCAATAAATATTGCAATTCAGGACATAAAACAAGAGTAAATCCTTAAAGGCAAATGTTTTTTGCCCCAATAGGCCGTGTTGATTGAATGGGAGTACCTGTTCGCTTTCCGCTGTAGTATTCAAAATATAGAATGTTTTCCTGTCCTAAATCAACTCTCTTTCAATTTTCCATAAAAATAGTTCAGTAAAGGGGTACAAGATGCGTCTTGTACTCCAGAACTGAACTACTTAAGTTACTAAGAATGTTCTCTTTTATTTACATCATCCAAAATCATATCTAAGACGTAATGGGAAGATTGATGTAACTCCTTAAACCTTTTTTTTTCAACATCTAAATAATAACTGTGTAAAATTAACATTTCCAAGTTCTCAAACGTTGATTGAACTTGATTAGGGTGAACATTGACTCCACGAGCTTTAACAAACTCCTCCGCTTCACTTAACCACTGGTTTGTTAAATCGAACATCGGTCTTGTTTCTTCTTTTACTCTATTAAAAAATTCGAAATCCTTTTTATCAATAGGACCTTCCGTTGTTAAGAACTTTTGATGAAGTTGATCAATTAATTCTTTCATTTCAATCGTTAGTTTACGGACGACCATAAAACACCACACCTTTTTTCCTAACCATACCATTTTTAAAAAGGAACAGGCAAAAATTTATCCTACAGACTTCTTTCTAGAAGACAAAGGAAAATGGCTTCTATATTCTCCTTTTTGATTCCTCTTCACTTCTTTCAATTGTTCTCTAAGTCGAATGACTTCATCTTTTAGTTGGTCGATTTCTTTACGATGCGAGACTGCCATTGTAAAAACAATTTCATCCGCTTTTAATGACAAACGTTTTTCCAGTAAAACAAATTTCTCACGTAACTGATTAAGTTGTTGATCATACGTATTACGGGAAACAACTTGATTTTTTCGCATAGATATCTCCTCCTAATGATAGCTCTTAACACAATATTTCTCTATCCCTTGAATAACTCCTTTAAGGTTGACAAAACTAGAACCAATGCAACAAATAAAGACATTATGAACAAAAGTCTAACGATCAAGAATTTACCCAATCAAATGGGAAGGAGGTGCCTCCAGTGAGTGAACAGAAAAAAAGAAAACAACGTGAGCAAAAACAACATAAACCTACCCCAGCAAAAACTGATAATCCGAAACTAGCTGGTGAAAACAGACCTTCCACCTAATCATTTTTCTTTCAAAATTCTAATTATCATTAAAGACGCTGCTTATTAAAGCAGCGTCTTTTTAAACAAACATCCCCTTAAACATCCATCCTTTTTCGAATAGTCTTTTGGTGGATATTTAACCTGATCAATATAAAATTTGTCGTTAAATGGCTAACATCGTATAATTAAGTGAAACATTCTATTGTTCTTAAACGTTAATGATCATAAGGGATGAAAATGAAGAAAGGAAATTTTGTTCACACCTAGTGGTAATTTTTTGATATGATACCCTCATGACGTTAGGAGGGAATGTTTGTGAAATACCCAAATGGGAAAAAGTCTTCTAGTCCTCTTTCTAAGAGTAAATCAAAACCAGACTTCAGTAACAGAGGGATGAGTTTAGAAGAAGATATAGCTGCAACAAATGAATACTATCGCGTAGCAAACATTGCAATCATTCATAAGAAACCAACACCAATCCAAATAGTTAACGTTGATTATCCCAAACGCAGTGCAGCTGTAATTAAAGAAGCCTATTTTAAGCAAGCTTCAACAACAGATTTTAACGGAGTTTATCGGGGACGTTATATTGACTTTGAGGCCAAGGAAACAAAAAATAAAAGTTCCTTCCCTTTAAGTAACATTCACCAACACCAAATTGATCATATGAAGGATTGTCATAAACATGAAGGCATTTGTTTTTTAATTATAAAATTTTCTGTCCATGATGAAACTTACCTTCTACCAGCTCACCATTTCTTTCCTTACTGGGACGATCAATTTAATGGCGGTCGAAAATCGATACCCTATAATGATATAAAAGCTAGAGGAGTATTACTCCCCTTTCATTATCAGGCACGAGTAGATTATGCTAAAGTTTTAGATAAGCTCTATTTTTGAATGGAGGAATGACGACATGGCAAATGAAAGTCAGTCGAGAACAGCTAGAAGAAAACAACTTAAAGATAATAAAGCTAAAGGAAAGCGTAAACCTGTATTTAAGAAGATATTCATGACACTTTTAACAATTGGGATCATTCTAATGTTAGGTGTGGGTGGATTGTTTGCTTACTATATTTCTCAAGCACCACCATTAGATGAAGCGCAATTATCTGATCCATTTTCTTCTAAAATCTACGATAAAGACGATAACCTTATTACAGATGTAGCTGGAGAAGAAAGACGGACAAGAGTGAATTACAATGATCTTCCTCCACAATTAGTGGATTCTGTATTAGCAACAGAAGATGTCCGTTTTTTTGACCACTTTGGAATCGACTTTCGTAGAATCGGAGCGGCTGTACTAGCTAACATAACGAATGGCTTTGGATCAGAAGGAGCCAGTACAATTACTCAACAAGTTGTTAAACGATCCTACTTAACGAGTAATAAAACGCTAGAACGAAAAGTCCAGGAACAGTTTCTAGCTATCAAACTTGACCAGGAGTTTTCAAAGGAATCAATTCTAGAAATGTACCTTAATAAAATTTACTATGGCCAAGGAGCTTATGGCATAGTCGAAGCAGCAGAAACTTACTATGGCAAGGATAATTTAAACGAACTATCCTTACCTGAGTCTGCTTTGCTTGCCGGCTTGCCACAAAGACCTTCAGGTTATGACCCATACCGACACCCTGATCTTGCTCAAAAACGAATGAGTACAGTTCTGAATTTGATGGTTCAACACAATAAGATTACAGAAGAAGAAGCAGAAGAAGCTAAACAAACAAAAGTAGAAGATTTATTAGTGGAACCTTCTGATGATGACTCACCTTATCGTGCATTTATCGATCAAGTAAACAAAGAAATAAATGAAAAGATGGATGCCAATATTTATGAAGATGGTCTTAACATCTATACAACCATTGATCCAGATGCTCAAGATTATGTTGAAGAAATGTTAAGTGAAAATAGTTCGATTGATTGGCCAGATGAAACGTTACAAACAGGAATAGCGGTTACAGATACAGAGACTGGTGCTATACGTGCAATCGGCGGTGGTCGTAACTATATTAAGGATCATTTCAATTTTGCTACTGATATCGAACGGCAACCTGGTTCTACCTTTAAACCTATTACCGCTTATGGTCCGGCCATAGAACATGGGAAACTTTCGACCTATCATCAAATCAATGATGAAGCAATTGATATTAATGGTTGGACTCCAAAAAACTATGATGACCGGTTTAGAGGCTGGGTAAGCATGCGACATGCGTTAAGTCGTTCCCTTAACATTCCAGCGATTAAAACGTTGCAGGACACGGGAATTGATAAAGCAGAACCGTTTGTTGAAGGCTTAGGTTTTCAGCTAGAAAATGATATGGTACTGAGTGATGCTATTGGCGGCGGTGTTCTAACTAATCCCGTACAAATGAGTGGAGCATATGCAGCATTTGGTAATGAAGGCGTGTATAACGAACCACATACAGTTCGTAAAGTGGAATCGTCTGATGGCCAGACAACCGACCTAAAACCAGAAGCACAATCAGCAATGAGTGATTATACAGCCTATATGATCACCTCTATGCTACAATCCGTTATGACAGATGGCACGGGAACAGCAGCAAACGTTTCTGGTATACCGGATGCCGGTAAAACAGGTACGACAAATAGACCTTTAGAGGATGGTACTTCCATTGTTCCCGATGTTTGGTTTAGTGGATACACGAGCAATTATTCTGTTTCAATTTGGACGGGATATAGCGATAATAACCAAAACTTATCGAATATCTCCCAACAGATTCCTAAACAAATATACAAATCTGTTATGGGGCATATATCTGAAGGTGAAGAAACAGCAGATTTCAATAAACCAGATTCTGTGGAATGGATTGGTATAGAGTCTGGATCACGACCGGGCAAACTACCAAGTAACTACACTCCAGAAAGCCAAATAGTCAGTGAACTGTTTCACGTAGACAACAAACCTACAGAAACATCCGAACAATTCGAAAAATTAAATCCTGTTCAAGGACTGACTGCTTCTTACAATGAAGAAACAGAAGCCATTGATCTTGAGTGGGAATATGGAGATACTGATAACATCACCTTTAAAGTTTCTGTTGCTACTGATGGTGGTCAAGCTAGGGAGCTTACAACAACTAATAGTATGGGTATGGAGGTCTCTCAAATTCAACCCGGATCCAGTTACCAATTTACTGTTATTGCGGTTAGTAATAACGGAGATGCAGAAGAAAGTAATCCTGCCACTACTACAGTAGAAATACCGGGTGGTGAAGACGAAGAACAAGAAGAACAGGAGGAAGGATCCGAAGACGACTCAGATTCTGAAGAAGAAGGAGACGAATCTGAAGGAAACGAAAATAACGGTGAAGGCAATGGCAACGATAACGGCAACGGCAACGGCAACGGTAATGGTAATAATGGAAACGAAAATAACAATGGTAACAATGAAGACGGCGAAGCCCCTACTGGTGAGGAGCCAAGTGAAGAAGATGAAACTAGTGAGGAGGAATCAGGTGGTGGTGAAGGTACACCTGATTCTGACACTAGTGGGGATTCTCCAGAAAATAACGACGAAGGATCACAAGATGAGGAATAAGAAGAAACATAAAAAAGCTCCAAGACTGAAGAGTCTTGGAGCTTTTTATGTTATCTTTTCTTCTTTACGCTTTCTCTTCTGTCCTTCTCTACATAAGAACAGCAAGGGACATTCTCCACAATTTGGATTTTTTGCTTTACAATGATAACGTCCGAAAAATATCATACGGTGATGAGTATCACTCCACTCACTTTTAGGGATCTTTGTCATTAATGTCTTCTCCACTTCAAGAACAGTATCTTTATAGCGACAAATCCCTAAACGTTTAGAAATACGTTCTACATGAGTGTCTACAGCAATGGCAGGTTCATCAAAAGCTACCGATGCTACAACGTTTGCTGTTTTTCTACCAACGCCTGCCAAACCTTCCAATTCATTTTGAGTTTCCGGTACTTTGCTGTTAAAATCATCAATCATTGTTCGACAAAGCTTCTGAATATTTTTCGCTTTACTTCTGTATAATCCAATTTTTTTTATATCTTGTTCTAATTCTTCTAAAGGAACTGCTAAATAATCCGAAGGGTCTTTATACTTCCTAAACAATTCAGGTGTCACTTTATTTACAAGGACATCGGTTGCTTGGGCAGATAGTACTACAGCTATTAGTAGCTCAAATGGATTCTTATGTGTTAGTTCACATTCTGCTTCAGGAAACATTTCTTCGAATACATCTAAACAGTATCGTATTTGAGTTTTATTCAGCATAATAAACCCCTATTACTCTTCTTCCAGCCAATTATAATATAAGGATACATCCCTTTTGGTATTGGATTTGTCAGAAGTATTTTTATCTTGGCCTTGCCTGAATTTTTTTCCATGCTGCCTTGCTTGGTCAACTGTCTGTATCCCTTTTTTCTTCCATTCCCTTAAAATTCGATCAATATATTTAAAGTTTAATTTCCCCATTAGGACAGCTTCACGAAGAGCTGCCTTTATTAAAGCGGGTTCCTGTTCATCTTGATCAAGCCATATATTAATATTTTCTATTTCAAACGGAGAAAGTGGTCTGCCAAACTCTTGCTCAAACAAAGGAAATAAGTTTTCAGTTTGTTCAGGTATTTGCTTCTCTTGCATGGGGATGTTGAATAATTTTTCCCATAAAGGCTCTAATGAATAACATTCATTTCCTACTTGTTGATTTTGATGTTTTTGTTCAATAATTAGAAGACCCTTTTGTAATAGACTTCTTAAAATTTTAGAACACTCTTCCGTAGTAAATGATGTTCGTTCAGAGATTTCGTCTGGTGTAGGAAACAAATTTCCGTCTGTATGGAATTGATGGATTTGTAATACAGCAACTAATTCTTTCTCTGCAATACCTAATCCTCTATACTGAGTAATCAGTGCTTTTGGAATTGAAATCTGACTATCCAATATGGACTGGAACCTTTGATAGTTAGCGATTACTCTCACCTCATTCATAGATGTTTAAATAATGAAAACACCGATAGTAAAGCTTCCAATCGGTGTTTTCATCAACTAACTTTATTATGGATACAATCGATTCAGTAATCTTGGAAAAGGAATCGTTTCGCGGACATGTTCGACTCCAGAGATCCAAGCAACTGTTCGCTCAAGCCCTAACCCAAACCCTGAGTGTGGTACACTTCCATACTCGCGGAGTTGCAAGTACCAATTGTAAGCATCTCCTGTTAAATCATGTTCTTCATAGCGTTGACGCATCAATTCCAAATCATCAATTCGTTGTGAACCACCAATAATCTCTCCGTAACCCTCAGGAGCAATTAAATCAGCGCACAATACTACGTCAGACCGGTTGGGATCTGGTTTCATGTAGAAAGCTTTGATCTCTGTTGGATAGTTTGTAATAAATACCGGCTTTTCATAGCTTTCTGCAATAGCCGTTTCATGAGGTGCACCAAAGTCTTCACCCCACTCGATATCCTCAAAACCTTTTTCTTTTAATAAATCAATGGCATCGTCGTAACTAATACGTGGAAAAGGAGCCTTTATTTTCTCTAAAACTGAAGTATCACGACCTAATGCCTCTAAATCAAGTTTGCAATTTGCTAACACAGCTTGAATTACGTGAGAAACATATTGTTCCTGAACCTCTAGACTATCCTCATGGTCCATAAAAGCCATTTCCGGCTCAATCATCCAAAATTCAATTAAGTGTCGGCGTGTTTTTGATTTTTCAGCCCGAAAAGTAGGACCAAAACTAAACACTTTACCAAAAGCCATAGCCGCAGCTTCCATATAAAGTTGACCACTTTGCGAAAGGTACGCATCCTCGTCAAAATACTTCGTATGGAAAAGTTCAGTCGTCCCTTCCGCAGATGCCCCAGTTAAAATTGGTGAATCAATTTTAACATAACCATTTTCGTTAAAAAATTCATAAGTAGCTCGGATAATTTCATTTCTAACTTTCATTACAGCGTGTTGTTTCCTAGAGCGTAGCCATAGATGACGATGATCCATTAGAAATTCAGTTCCGTGTTCTTTTGGAGTAATCGGATAATTTGAGGCTTCTTGAATAATTTGAAAGTCAGATATTTGCATTTCATATCCAAAAGATGATCTGTCATCCTCAACAATAACTCCTGTGACATATAACGAAGATTCCTGAGTAAGTGCTTTGGCTTCCTGAAACTTTTCTTCTCCTAAATCAGCTTTAACGACAACTCCCTGCATGAATCCAGTTCCGTCTCTTAACTGCAAAAAAGCAATTTTACCGCTAGAACGCTTATTTTGAAGCCAAGCTCCAATAGTAACTTCTTGTCCTACATACTTTGACACTTCAGCAATCGTAGTTTTCACAATACATACCTCCAACTAACCCTTATGTTTTTCAATAAAATGTTTAATTCGATTTGCGGCTTCTTCCAACTGGTCTAAGGAAGTAGCATAGGAAAGACGCACATTTTCAGGAGAGCCAAACCCTGATCCTGGCACGAGCGCAACCTTTTCTTCATCCAATAAAGCGGTCACCCAGTCATCGACTTGGTCATATCCACATAAGGCTGCTGCTTGCTTTACGTTTGGGAATAAATAAAAGGCCCCTTTTGGTTTTTCACAGTGAATTCCAGGTATGTCAACTATCCAGCTATACAGCTTTTCTAAGCGATCACTAAAAGCTGATCTCATTTCTTCTATATCTTGATCTGATCCATTATACGCAGCAAGTGCTCCGTACTGAGATATAGACGTAGGATTAGATGTAGAATGGGAAGCCAAATTAGTCATAGCTTTAATAATTTTAGCTTGTCCTAATGCATAGCCAATTCTCCATCCTGTCATAGAGTGTGATTTGGAAACACCGTTGATAATAATTGTTTGATTAAACAGAGAATCAGATAATTGCGCTATTGAGATGTGTTTTTCCTCAGTATAGATTAACTTCTCGTATATTTCATCAGATACAATTAGAATATCATGCTTTAAACATATTTCACCAATAGCTTGTAATTCCTCTTTTGAATACATCATCCCTGTTGGATTACTTGGTGAATTAATGATAACAGCTTTTGTTCTTTCAGTAATTGATTGTTCAAGTTGTTCTGGGGTCAGCTTAAATTGTTGCTCTTCTTTTGTTTGAACAACAATTGGATTCCCTTCAGCTAACTTAATTTGCTCTGGATAACTTACCCAGTAAGGAGCTGGAACAATAACTTCATCTTTCTTATTTAACAAAACTTGAAATAATGTAAATAAAGCATGCTTAGCTCCAGTGGTAACAATAACTTGATCTTGATTGTACGTTAAATTTTGATCTTTTTGCATTTTATCAATAATGGCGCTCTTTAAGGCTGGAATACCACCAGAAGGTGTATATTTAGTTAGTCCTTCATCCATGGAACGTTTAGCTGCCTCGATAATATGGTTTGGTGTGTTAAAATCAGGTTCACCTGCACCAAGTCCTATAACGTCATGTCCTTCTGCTTTTAGAGCTTTAGCCTTTGCAGTAATAGCTAGAGTGCTTGATGGGGTTAATGATTGTACACGTTGTGCTAATTCCAATTTAGTCACTTCCTTATTAACTTTAAGATTTGGCTTGTCGAAATGCAAACCTTTGTACTTCCCGTCCATTCTCTAAATCGATATATTCAAAAACATACCGATTGCTTTCATCTGTATAAGTAACTTCCCATACAGGTCGATTTTCTTCATATGCTAATCGCGTATCAATAAGTTCACATTCATTGCATTCTGTTACAGACTTTTGAGCTGAGTTTATACCAATCATATCTTTGCTTGCAATAGTAGCCAATACTTCATTTGCTTCAAGATCCACAAACAGATAAGAACCTTCACCATTTACTATATATATAGGAGATTCTCCATTATAACGTACCACTTCTTCTATATTATTAAGTATATTTTCTGATTCAACAAAATTTCTTACGTCATCATAGTGGTTCGTCCGACTATCTTCAATGTGAAGGTACATCCAAGTGAGAAAGCTAAACATTATAATAAAAAGTACACCGATGATAAGAAGAATCCAACGCACCCAGCTAGGTACGGTAAATCGTGAAGACGGCTGTGTCCCGATCATCTTCATCTAACGCCATTCCAAACATTAAATTTTTCTCCTTCAACGTGCGATTTAAAGTGTCTACAATTTTATATAGATCATCAGTTTTTTGAATACGCACGGTCGAGAGTGTTTCTACTTTATTTGACATAGAACATATCTCCTAACATCTTCTTCCTCGGTAATTACCTTGTTTATTATAACAGGTATGACAAAAAATTCATCTTCAAATCCATTCCTTACAACCATTCTTCCATTCGTTTTAAAAGCTTTGTGGTAGAATCATGAGTCAGTGGTATGTTTGGTATCGATGACATAAAGTACTTTCCATATTTGGATTCAACAATTCGTTGATCACAGACAAACACCACTCCACGATCAGTACTAGATCGTATAAGCCTACCAAATCCCTGCCGAAACCGAATAATAGCTTCTGGTAGAGAATATTCCATAAAAGGATTCTTACCTTTATCTTTAACATGTTTGTCTCTTAGCGTTTGTACAGGCTGTCCTGGTGGCTGGAAAGGTAACCTTACAATAACTAAACAAGATAGATCGTCACCTGGAATATCAACACCCTCCCAAAAAGAGCTCGTCCCTAACAATATCGATTGATCAAATGCTTGAAAATTTTTCTTCAAACGATCCCTACTCCCGCTTGATACACCTTGGCCAAAAACCATATATTCTTCTGGATTAATCATTTCCTTTAGTAAAAAATACGTCTTTTTCAGCATATCATAGGATGTAAATAAAACTAGCATTCTCCCTTTAGTTATATAAGCCATCGAGTAAATTGCTTCACTTACTGAATATATAAATTCCTCGGGGTCGTCTCTTACATTTGGAAAATCATTTGGTACCATTAAGTTTACATTCTCATCAAAAGAATAAGGAGACGGTATATTTACCTGTATTAGATTATCTGTTTTGTTAAACCCTAACGTTTTTCTCATAAAGCTAAAGGATTGATTTGTTGTTAGAGTGGCACTTGTTAGAATAACACTTTGCTTCTGGGTGAACAGTCGCTTCTGAAGAAGCTGATTTAGATTGACTGGTTCACTAAACATATATATAGAATGATTTAGCCCATCTCCGTCCATTTCAATCCACTTTGCTTCATCCTGCTGCAAATCTGTAAAGTATGTGCTCAGTTGGGTGACCATTTTCTCGCAAACTTGTATGAAATGGTCTAATCGGGAAAGTACGATTTTAACTTTTTCGTCATTTGAACTCGTTGTTAAAGGTAATAATTGATCGACCATAGATTCAAGTCCTCTTTGAATCCGTTGAACTTTAGACAGAAATCGGTTCGTCATCTCTGCAGCAGTTGAAAGAAACGATTGATCTTTTAACTCCTGCAGCGAATATTGCATTCGTCCAACATCACTCTTAGATGTACTAGATTGTCGACTTCTTCTCATTCGATTAAATATAAACTTTGATAATTGACTCAGTTCTTCTTTTGCTTCCTCAACCGCTGCTTTATTGCGATCTAACAATGGATTCATATCATAAGATAAAAATTTTACATAACGTTCAGAAAAATTTTCGCTAATATAAGAAAGCTGCTTTTGCAATTCTTTGTAGTTTAAACGCATTCCAAAATAACGACTTGCTACCGATTCAAGCTGATGCCCTTCATCAATAATCACCTTTTCAAAAGGAGGCAAATGACTTTCAGCACTAATGAGATCTAAACAAAGGATCGAATGGTTTGTAATAATAATATCAGCATGCAGTGCTTTTTGCTCAGCCCAATAAAAATAAGACTGTTCTGATTTTAGATTGACAGACTTACCAGACTGCTCGGCAGATACTTTATGCCAAAACTGTTGACCATTTGATGGTAACTGGATTTCATCGATATCTCCTGTTGTTGTTTGAGTTAACCAAACTAATATCATTGCTTTAGCCAATGCTTCATCGTAGTTATCATATTGAGAATTTTCAAGCTCGTAGCTGAAGTGAACAAGGCTAATGTAATGGCTTCTTCCTTTATACAAAACCGCTTGGACTGGTTTATCAAACAAATTAGCTAACTTTGGTACTTCCTCATATAACAATTGATTTTGTAACGCCGTAGTATGTGTTGAAATAATAACTCTTTGCTTATTTATTATTGAGTAATATAGGGTCGAAAGCAAATAGGCTATCGATTTTCCAGTACCGGCCCCTGCTTCAATTAATGCGTGTTGGTTTTTTGAAAGGGACTGATATACAATGTCCGACATTTCCTTTTGACCTTTTCTTGATTCAAATCCATTGATAAATTGTTTCAATCCCTGTTCTCCCGTATAAGCTTCATTAATCCAAGTTTCATAAGCTGAAGAAATTGCATGTTCATCACTTGATAGCAGGTTTACTTTCTTGACTGCTACACCATACCATATATGAAACTTTTCTTCTTGAGCAGCATGGTACCTTGCTTTGTTAATAGCTTCATCTAAAAGAAGATCTAAGCGACTCTTTAATTTTGATGTTATTTTAAGTAAGTGTTTTAACGTACGTTCTGGTAAATTTCGTAACAACTTTAGAAGATGTATAAGAAGGTCACTTGTAACTTGCGCATCTGAAAGTGCACGATGTGGACGATCGTGTCCAAAATTTAATTGCTCTGATAATTGCCCTAATTTAAAACTAGGAGATGAGGGCATCAAGATTCTCGCTAACTCCACCGTATCTATTATAGGGTTATATAGAGAAGGATAGCCACATTTGTTTAATTCGGCATTTAAAAACCCTAGATCAAATTCTATGTTATGTGCAACTATGTACGCATCATTAAATAAATCATAAACTTCTTGTGCTATTTCTGAAAACAAAGGTGCATGTGATACATCTTCTTCACTAATTCCAGTTAATGAAGTAATAAACGGAGGGATTTCTCGGTCAGGGTACACCAAACTTGAGAATTCATTTGATATTTTATTCTCTTTCATGACGACCACACCGATTTCAATAATTCGATCTTTTTTAGACGATGAGTTGCCTGTTGTTTCCAGATCGACTATTGCAAAAGTAGTCATAGCTATCCCTCCTTTAACACGTTATGTACATAAAGTAAGGATCCTGCCTTTTGCCAGGCAAAGATCCTTACTTGGTCAAATTTATATTTCCACCTTAACGGGCAAGTAAGCCATCCACTAATGTATGGTAGAAAAGAGTAAGGGAAGCAAAATAAAGAAACTTCGTTCATTAAAGTTCACTTAATAAAGTACAAGCCGTTAATGGTGGTTCTTCCTCAATTATCTCAACCACATGATTATCTTCATCCATAATTGCAATTTTCGGTTTGAACTCAGCTAATTCTTCTTTGCTTAGTATAGCATAAGAAACGATAATTATAACGTCCTCCGGTTGTACAAGCCTAGCAGCAGCGCCATTTAAACACACGACACCACTCCCTCTCTCCCCGGAAATGACATAAGTCTCTAATCTAGCTCCATTATTATTATTCACAATTTGCACTTTTTCATGAGGTAATATATCTACCTGATCTAATAAGTCTTGATCGATCGTTATACTGCCCACATAATTTAAATTCGCCTCAGTTACCCGAGCACGGTGGATCTTAGCCTTCATCATCGTTCGAAACACGATGTATACCTCCTTGGTCGATTATCCTGATGTAACACCAGCATCGTTAAAGACTACATTATCAATGAGTCTTGCTCGCTTATAAAATACAGCAGCAGCAAGTATAACCTGACAGTCTATGGTCTCAATTGGCTCAAGTTCAGGGTAAGATAAAAACTCAATATAGTCTATTTTACCATGAGTTCGAAATTCAAGAAACTCCCTAGTTTTTTCTAAAATTATGTTTGGGTCGGTTTCTCCTTGTTCAACAAGTTTTTTACCATACTGTAACGCCTGTTGAATGGAAGGGGCTTCAGCACGCTCTTGATCTATTAAATTTACATTACGACTACTTTTAGCCAATCCATCTGATTCTCGAACGGTTTCAACAGGAATAAGCTTGATCGAAAAATTAAAGTCATGAATAAGAGCATCTACAACGGCTATTTGCTGTGCATCCTTCCTTCCAAAATACGCTCTAGTTGGCTGGCATATATTGAAGAGCTTTGTTAGTACAGTTACAACACCTTCAAAATGGCCCGGGCGAGTCCGACCGCACAATACATCTGCGCGTCTCACAACTGCAATTTTAAGAGATAAGGGAGTTGGATACATAGTGGAAGTGCTTGGGAAGAAAACTAAATCTACACCACTCTGTTCTGCCTGCCGTAAATCATGAGCCTCATCTCTAGGATAAGCATCTAAGTCTTCATTTTCTCCGAATTGTAAAGGATTAATAAAAATGCTTAAAATAACGAAATCATTTTCTTTTCTGGCATTTTTAATCAGCTTCATATGACCTTCATGTAAATATCCCATAGTAGGGACAAAGCCAATACTTTTCCCATCTAATCTAATTTGTTGTGCTTTTTTTTGTACATCTCTTATATTTGTTAATACATCCATACCCATGACTCCTTATACTTTTGGAAGCAACGAATCGTCTATCGTAAACGTATGTTCTTCTTTAGGGAATGAACCAGATTTAACTTCTGTTACATAAGACTGTACGGCTTCCTTCATATGTTCGTTACTATCAAAATATGTTTTAACAAACTTCGGTAAACGGTCTACACCATATTTTAAAATATCATGATAAACAAGGACTTGCCCATCCACATCTGCTCCTGCACCAATACCAATGGTAGGGATCGAGAGTTCCTCCGATATCAATTGTGCAAGTTCTTTCGGTACACATTCTAATACAAGTGCGATCGCACCAGCTTCTTCAACTCGCTTAGCATCATCTAACATCTGTTGTGCTGTTTTCTTATCTTTTCCCTGGACTTTGTATCCCCCTAGCACATGAACAGATTGAGGAGTCAAACCTAAGTGTCCCACAACTGGGATTCCACCGAACGTTAATTTTTCAATCGTGTACAATACATCTCCTGCACCTTCCAACTTAAGTGCTTGAGCTTCTGTTTCTTGAAAAAGCACGGTAGCGTTTTTCATCGTCTCTTCTAAGGAGACATGGTAGGACATGAAGGGCATATCCACTACAACAAAAGTATTCTTGGCCCCTCTTCTTACAGCTTTACCGTGATGAATCATATCATTTACTGTAACAGGAATAGTGGATTCATAACCAAGTACAACCATACCTAAACTATCACCTACTAAAATCATCTCTGTGCCAGCTTGTTCAGCAATTTTGGCTGAAGGATAATCGTAAGCTGTAATCATTGTAATTTTATTTTGCTCTTTTTTCATCTTTGTAAATTTAGATTTAGTCAGCATCGTAAGCACCTTCCCCCCACTCAATTTCAGCAGAATATAGTTTTTCTTCTGTACCATACATATCTCTAGTATTTAGGGCCCCATCTGCTTCAATACCTACAAGAGTAGCTTCCCATTTTCGCTTCATGGTTGTAATGGTAACTTTATCACCAATTTTATATCCATATTGTTCCCATATCTCTTTCACATGATTAAAACCTTCAACACTAAATTCATCATAGGTTGTTTCGAAGTTCATTAGAATGTCTTGAATAGTTTCAGCAATCAACCAATCTTGCATTGATTCCACTTGAAGAGAGGAAGCTTTGTGTCGGATCTCGCTAGGAATTTCTTCGTCCAGCTGGTTTAAGTTAATGCCAATGCCTAACACTACATACTGAATTTGATCGTGCTCTGCCTGCATTTCTGTAAGAATGCCCGACACCTTTTTATGGTTAATGAGAATGTCATTAGGCCACTTAATTTGCGGTGAAAGATTAGATCGACGAGCGATCACTTCAGCTAAAACTGTAGCTGCTAATAACGTGAGCTGAGGAGCTTGTACAGGTGAAAGGTCCGGACGTAATAGTATGCTCATCCATATACCTTTCCCTTTTGGTGAGTGCCACGGTCTAGCCATTCTGCCTTTTCCTTCTAACTGTTCATTTGCAACCACTACTGTACCATGTGGTTTTCCTTGCTTTGCCAATTGATGAGCAATTTCCTGTGTAGAAGAAACCTCATCATAATGATATAAATGATGACCGATCCAGCTTGTGTTTAATCCCCATTGAAGAGTATTCTCACTCACTTTATTAGGCGAAGATAATATACGATAGCCTTTTCTTTGAACAGATTCCATTTCATAGCCGTCTTTTTCTAGTTCTTTCATATGCTTCCAGACCGCAGTTCTTGAAATACTTAATTGTTCTGATAGTTGTTGACCTGATATATAACCTTCTTCTTGGTTTAGCAATTGAATTAAACGATTTCGGGTGGTTTCCATGTTTTTACCCATTCCTTTATAGCTTGATATTCATTAGGGATTTCCCCTAAAACTACCGCTCTCTCAATACGCTTAATACTTCTCCCTATCCAGGCACCTTTCCTTTGATCATGGAAAACAAGCAATAGATCATTTGCTTGAAAGGCTAGTTTTTTTCTGGATTGAATCGGTAATTGTTCATAGGTTTTTTCTAGAGATTGTTGATTAACCTTATAATTCAGCGCATTCATAACATTAGAAAATTTAACTATAAGGCTTCCAGAAAGATTATACAATATCCAGTTCAACTCACGATCATTCTCCCTAAAACGCCGAACAGCTTTTAAAAGCATAATAGATTCCCGCTTAACTTTATTGGACTGTTTCCACTTCTTAATCCAGTCATCCTCTTTATAAATCGAACCTTTTTCACAATAAAAGGCAACAATCTCTGCGAAACTCGTTAATCTTGACTGAGGCAGAATTTTTATAAGTTGTGGCTCATCTTGAAATATAGGGATATTATTACTAATCCCGATTGTGAAACAAAGTGGAAGTACGCGGTTATAATCGCGACCCGTACAGAGTTTTTCAAATTCTACTGCAATCCTTTCAACAGAGATTTGCTTTAGTAGATGAGCTTGTTTTTGTATTGCACTGTAAGTATTTTGTTCTAACGTAAATTGAAGCTCGCTGGCAAACCGTAATGCTCTCATCATTCGTAAGGGGTCTTCTTTGAAGCGTTCTTCAGGATGACCAACAGCGCGCAAAACTTGGTGATTTAAATCCTCCATGCCTTTATAAGGGTCTATGACCTTCTGTCTAGAGTTTAAAGCCATTGCGTTTATCGTAAAGTCTCTTCTTGCTAAATCCTCATTAATAGAACGAACAAATTGGACTTGGTCAGGGTGTCGATAATCCTCATAACCTTCTTCTGTTCGGTAAGTAGTTATCTCGTAAGATTCAGACTTATACCGTACGAGAACGGTTCCATGTTCAATACCAAGAGGGATGACTTTATTAAACAGCTTCATCACTTGGTCTGGCTTAAAAGACGTAGCCAGATCAATATCTTTTGTCTGTCGCTTTAAAAAAGTATCTCTTACAGCCCCCCCAACTACGTGGGCACTTCCGCCAGCTTCCTCAATGATTTTTATAATTTCCAAAGCCTTATTTATTTTAGGATTCATGTTGAACCACCTGATCATAAAGTTGTTCATAGTGTTTAACTATTGCTTCCGATGCAAACTTCTCTCTTACAATTGATTCACCTTTAACAGAAAAGTTATGAAGCATTTTTTCATCAGTCAACAACTGTATCGCATAGTTGGCGATAGCCTGAATGTCTCCAAGTTCTCCAATAAAGCCCGTCACTCCATGATCAATCACTTCTGGAATACCTCCAACGTTTGTTCCTATACATGGCACACCACAAGCCATCGCTTCTAGTAAAACAAGTCCAAAGCTTTCTTTTTCAGATAACAACAATTTCAAATTTGAGATTGAGAGCAGTTCACTGACATTTTCCTGTTTACCGAGAAATAAGACTTTATCCTCTAACTTTAAACTTCTAACGAGTTGATAACAAGTTGAATATTCAGGCCCATCGCCCACGAGTATTAATTTGCTAGGGGTACGTTTTTGAATCTCTGCAAAGACACGTATTACATCAGGAACACGCTTAACCTTGCGAAAATTTGAAATATGAATGATAACCTTCTCATGTTCTTCGATGTGATACTCCATTTTCAAGGAGGAGTTAGGTTCACGGTAATATTCACGTTCATCAACAAAATTATAGATCACATCTATCTCTTTATCCGTCTCTAATTGTTCCTTTGTTTGTGTTACTAAACTTTTTGAGACTGCGGTTACACGGTCAGAATTTTCAATTCCAAATTTAATCATTTGTTTCAAACTAGAATCGATACCTAAAACAGTGATATCTGTTCCATGCAATGTAGTTACAATTTTTATATCCTTCTGGCTCATCTGTTTTGCCAAAATTGCTAAAACTGCATGTGGCATCGCATAGTGAACATGCAAAATGTCTAATTCTTCGCGCTTTATTACTTCAGCCATTTTATTAGCTAAAGAAAGGTCATAAGGAGGGTGTTGAAATACGGGATAATTACTAACTTCGACTTCATGATAGAAAATATTAGGATATACTCTATTAAGACGAAAAGGAACTTGTGAAGTAATAAAATGAATTTCATGCCCTCGTTCAGCTAATAATTTCCCTAACTCTGTTGCAATTACTCCTGATCCCCCAACCGTGGGGTAACAAGTTATACCGATTTTAGCCATAAAATTTACACCTGATCTTTCCTGTCTTTAACAATCTTTCTCCATTCAATATCTCCACGATCTAAAGCACGAATCATAATCTCTGCTCCAGCAAGATTTGTAGATACAGGAATTTGATGGACATCGCAGAGTCGTAAAAGAGCAGTAATGTCAGGTTCATGCGGCTGAGCCGTAAGAGGATCCCTAAAAAAGAAAACCATATCCATCTCATTATCTGCAATTTTCGAACCAATCTGTTGATCACCGCCTAAAGGGCCAGATTGAAAACGAAAAATCGATAACCCTGTAGCTTCAGCAATCTTCTGTCCAGTTGTCCCTGTTGCAAAAAGTTGATGTTCTTTAAGAATTTCATAATAAGCTGTAACAAAGTTAATAATTTCTGGCTTTTTCTTATCGTGGGCAATTAAAGCAATATTCATTTTTGAGCCTCCTGATTAGTCTAGTAAGTGTTCTAAGCCATATACTAATACTTCAAGGTTCATTACCTCAGTTGCTGCTAATTTCACACCAGACATGAACGATTCACGATGATAGGAATCATGCTTGATCGTTAGTGTTTGTCCCAAGCCTCCAAAAACAACTTCTTGGTGAGCGACTAATCCAGGTAAGCGAACACTGTGGATCCTCATGCCATCTGCGTCTGCTCCTCGAGCTCCTTCTATTGTTTCTTTTTCATCAGGGTGTCCTTGCTGATGAGATGATCTTTCCTCTTGGATCAGCTGAGCCGTCTTAGCTGCAGTTCCAGAAGGTGCGTCAAGCTTTTGGTCATGATGCTTCTCTATTATCTCAACATCCGGAAAATGTTTGGATGCCCACTTAGAGAACTGCATCATAAGAACAGCTCCTACTGCAAAGTTTGGAGCGATAACAGCTCCCAACTGTTTGGATTCAGCTAATTCCCTTAATTCATTTAGTTGTTCCTCAGAAAAACCCGTGGTTCCTACCACAGGACGAATCCCATTCTCTAATGCCAACTTTGTATGCTTATATCCATACTCAGGAGTTGTAAGATCAATCAAAACATCAGCTTCAACTTCCTGGAAACAACTGTCAACATCTGTATAGATCATAGCATCAAATGATGGCAAGCCTTCCATTTCCTTTATTTGTTTCCCATCAAATTTACGATCAATACATGCAGCTAACTCTAGTGTATCTTCCTTTTCGATCATACGAAGCGCTTCGCTCCCCATCTTCCCTCTTGGTCCCGCTACAATACACTTAATATTACTCATGGTTTGACTCTCCTTCTATTCGTGTCCAGCGATCACGATCTCTTGTTTCGATTTTATTCATTGATTCCTCAAAAGCAGACGATAAATCTATATCTAGTGAATTAGCGAAACAGGTCAATACAAATAGCACATCACCCAACTCTTCTTCTAAAGCCTTTTCTGTCTCAGATGACTTTTTTGGTTTTTCTCCGTATCTATGATTCACTTCTCTAGCTAACTCTCCGACTTCTTCTGTTAACCGAGCCTGGAGACTTAACGGTGAAAAATAGCCTTCTTTAAATTGTGATATGTAACGATCAACTCTTTGCTGTATTTCTTTCGTATTATAATCCAATCTTCCAACCCCCTTGCAAATGGATAATCCTACTGTAATGGTAGCCAAAAGGAGTTGATTTGACAAATTTTTAGCTCTATTTATTGTAGATTATCTAACAAAACTTTATAATTATAGCCGTGACAATCAATTGGAGGTGAATAAATTGAAGGTATTTGGTTTAAAGATAAAGAATATCTTTTTTATCCTGATAGGATCGGCCATTTTTTCATTTGGACTCGTTCACTTTAACATTCAAAACGAACTAGGTGAAGGAGGTTTTACTGGGATTACTCTCCTACTTCTTTATTTATTCAACTGGGACCCCGCTCTAATGAATATTATTTTAAACATCCCAGTTCTCATCGTTGGATGGAAAATTCTTGGTCGCACAACCTTTTATTATTCATTAATCGGTATCATAGCTGTATCTGTTTTTATCCGCATTTCTCAAATGTATCTAATCGAGATTGACCTTGCCTCTGATTTGACGTTGGCATCCCTCTTTGCGGGTGTTTTTATAGGAGTTGGTCTTGGAGTTATTTTTAGGTATGGAGGGACAACAGGAGGCGTAGACATAATTGCTCGTCTCATACATAAATATTTAGGTTGGAGTATGGGGCGTGCTATGTTTTTATTTGACGCTATAGTCATTATGATATCTATCCTTACCTACTTAGAGCATATTAAAGGTATGTACACACTCGTAGCCGTATTTATAGGTGCTCGTGTAATTGACTTTATTCAGGAAGGAGCTTATGCAGCAAGAGGAGTGACAATCATTTCAGAAAAAAGCGAAGACATTTCTCAAAGGATTATGAATGAAATGGATCGTGGCGTGACTGTATTACAAGGAAAAGGTTCATTTACCGGATCCAGCCGTGACGTATTATATTGTGTAATAGGTAAAAATGAGATTATCCGATTAAAGAATATTATCGAAAACGTTGATTCTCACTCTTTTGTTACAGTTAGTCACGTACATGACGTTATTGGAGAAGGATTTACATTAGACGAAGACAAAAAACCACTAAATGATTAAAAAACTCCCTCTTGATACTTGATCAAGAGGGAGTTTTCATTAATCTTGGTTCATTCCGAAAAACATGAATATAAATCTCAAAAGTTCGGCAAGAGCTACTAGTGCGCCAGCAACGTAAGTTAACGCGGCTGCGTTTAGCACTTTTTTCGTCTTACGCTCTTCATCATTTCGAATAACACCAGTGGAGACGAGTTGTCCCATCGCTCGATTGGAAGCATCAAATTCTACTGGCAACGTAACAAACTGGAACAATACTGCTGCAGCAAAAAATACGATACCAATAAGCAGTAATCCTGACCATTGTAGTAACATTCCACCTATAATTAAAAAGATGGCACTGTTAGAACCAAGACTAGCCACAGGTACTAATGCACTTCTAAACTTCAAGAAAGCATACTCCTCAGCGTCTTGAATGGCGTGACCTACTTCGTGTGCAGACACGGCTGAAGCAGCCATAGACCGCCCATGATAGTTATCTGAAGAAAGTCTAATAACTTTTTTCCTAGGATCATAATGGTCGGATAACATTCCCTTTGTCTCTTCAACCGATACATTGTTAATTCCATTATCATTTAATATCTTTCGTGCAACTTCTGCACCTGTCATTCCAGAAGAAGTAGCAACTTTCGAATATTTCTTGTACGTGCTTTTTACTTTTGAAGATGCCCAAATCGGCACAATCAAAATAATTGCAAAATAAATGAGAAATTGCATTAGACCCATTTTTTCATTCCTCCATCTTAGATGTATAGGTCAATTTTAGTCAAATTCACATAAAAAATCAACTATTAAGTTTTCTTTTTTCTTTATTAAGTTCTCTTTCCGCTTTATACTTTCGGTACCCTACGTAAACAAGTGTACACAATATAGTCGTACCAATGATAATGGCTGTCCATATGAACGCATCATATTTTCTTTGTTCTGATGATTCAGTAGATATTAATTCTAGTTGTTGCATAACAAACTGCTTTGTTTCGAGCGATTCACTTGATTGGTAGTGTGACATGGCTTCATTTACTCTTTGTATTTCTGTCGGTTTCAAGAAATAATTTAACGTAGGAGCTATTGTTGTCCATTGCTTGATCACTTGTTTCCGTTCCATAACTTCGACAGAATTTAAAATGTCCATTGTTAAACCGACCGCGAATTCGTTCGGATCAGGTTGAATAGAGGCTTTCAAAAAATAAATCAATTCCTCGGCTCGTTTCGGATCATCAATGGCAGCTGTAGACAGTTGCTCCAATTTTTCTTTTTGTGCAGGAGATTCCCCTTCAAAATAGCTTTCCATTTCACTAAAACGATTATTCAACATTCGTTCGGCTAGTTCGTATTTTTCATCTTGTATTAAATATCTATATTGGGTTATAAATGAATCCCACTTTTGATCTTCGGAACTAGCCAGGAGCCAATGATTGCTCAAAAAAACCAAACAAGCGAACGATAAGATAATAGTGAGAATAGCTCGTCCCATAATGTCTCTCCCTTTCTACATCTACCTTTATGATAGTGTATGAAGGAAGTTTCAGGTTTAGACCGTACGAGTTTTTGATTGTGTCAAGTAGTAGCAAACCCCTATGCAAAAAATACTTAGCCAGAAAGTGAAATAGCCAATCTCATCCATATACTCCATGATAGCAGGATAAACGGGCATTTGCTCAAACACATAATCAATTATGTCGTTATGTATAGTCCATAAGGCAGCCAAGATAATGTGTTTCATCTTTATTTTATAGTAAGGAGCATATAAAAGACCTTGTATCGCCATAGCTCCATGAGATATAACAAGCATATAACCCGACCAAGGAAGTCCACCATATTCCATAAGTGTAAGTCCATTCATAATTACAGCCCAAACTCCATACTTTAGAAGTGTAATTATAGCTAATGCTTCAATATAAGGAACGTTTTTCCCAACTAAATAAAAACCTAAAAATATAGTAAAAAACAAACTAGCTGTAGGACTGTCAGGAACAAAGATCCAGAAAATAGGATCCGTTTGTAATAGCTGATACTCATACCAAATAAATCCATAAATCGTTCCTAATAGATTGATGACAAATAACAATAATAAGAAGCTGCGATGGTTTAGTATATAAGGGATAATCGCCTTCATAAAAATCCTCCAATGATAAATGAGCCGCGCTCTGAAGGGAGAGCACGGCTCATTTATTTATAGTAATATATTACTCTTCAGCAGCTTCTTCTTCAGAACCCTCTTCGGATCCTTCCTCAGCACCTTCTTTACCTTCAGAGTCCCCTCCTCCATCAACGGTAGGACTTGTAACAAAAGCAGCTAGTGCTTCTAGCTCTTCATCTGATCCTTCAAAAATTCCCGATGGCATTTCTCCAATACCGTTTTGGGCAATTTTTTTAATTTGATCTGCTGGAAGTTGTGTATCAATTAGAGCAGGATAGCTTCCTGTTCCTTCAAGGCTTCCACCATGACAACTTGCACAGTTCTGTTCATAAATCTCATAACCGGCAGCTTCAGTATCAATTTCAGTTTCTTGCGCCTCAATACTTACGCCGTACTCTTCGCCACGCTCTCCATAATCGACTGAAGAAACGGACTCATAAGTTAGCCAGAAGGTAGCAATGAAACCCAACATCATTAGACCTACAGCAATTGGACGTTTGTGCGGACGACGCTCTGGTCCTCTATCGAGAAATGGCGCAAGCAGTAAAGCTCCAAAAGCTATACTTGGCGCGACAATCGCTCCAAATACGATAAAGTCTCCACCAGCAAATTGATATTTTAAGAATTGGTATAAGAATAAGAAATACCAGTCAGGCAACGGAATATATCCGGCGTTGGTTGGATCTGCCTGCTGCTCTAGTGGTGATGGATGAGCGGCAGTCAAAATAAGAAAACCAATGAGGAAAACCGAACCAACTAACCATTCTTTAAGAAGGAAGTTCGGCCAAAACGCTTCCGTACGACCAGGGTATTCTGAATAATCTTTCGGTAAATTGGCTTTTTGTTCAGCGGTAATACGTGAATCACCGACAAACTTCATACCTTTTCCCCTATGCACAGCTATCCCTCCTTTACATCATTTCCATTTTATAGTGGACCGGCAATTCCTTGTTTACGAATCAAAATAAAGTGAGCACCCATTAAACCAAATAGGGCTGCAGGTAAAAAGAACACATGGATCGCAAAGAATCGTGTTAGCGTTTGAGCTCCTACAATTGAAGGATCTCCTGCTAATAATGTTCGAATACCATCACCGATAAATGGTGTAGCGGCAGCAATTTCTAAACCAACTTGAGTAGCAAAATAAGCTTTGTTATCCCATGGTAGTAAATATCCTGTGAATCCTAGGCCTAACATGACAAAGAATAAAAGAACACCAACTATCCAATTCAATTCACGAGGCTTCTTATAAGCTCCTTGGAAGAATACCCGTAAAGTATGTAGAAATAACATGACGATAACTAGGCTGGCTCCCCAGTGGTGCATTCCACGGACGATCTGGCCGTATGCAACTTCTTTTTGTAAGTAATACACGGATTCCCAAGCATTTTCGATATCAGGTACGTAATACATGGTTAAAAACATCCCTGATAAAATTTGAATCACAGTGATAAAGAATGTCAATCCACCAAAACAGTAGACAAATGCTGAAAAATGATGGGCTGGGTTGACATGCTCAGGCACTTCGTGGTCGGCGATGTCACGCCATATAGGTGTGATGTCTACGCGTTCATCGACCCAATCATAAATTTTTTGTAGCATGAATTACGCCCCCTATCTATCTTGTGCTTGTCCAAGGTATAGCATACCCTCTTCGACTTTGTGATCGTATACTGGCAAAGGTGCTGTAGGCGGTGTACCTGGCACATTAACACCATCTTTTGTATAACGACCAGCGTGACATGGACAGAAAAATTGGTCAGGATAATTTTCATCGGAAGCCCAATCGACTGTACAGCCTAAGTGAGTACAAATCGGTGAAAGGGCAATGATTTCATCTTCCTCCGTCCGATATACCCATGCCGTTTTTTGCACTTCTGACTCATACCATCCATCAACTTGATCAACAATCCACTCAAATCTTTGTGGTTCATTTGTAATTTCATCAACTGAAACCACGGACTGGAAATCTCCAACAGCCGATGGTTTTAACACAGGATCAATAGCAAACCTGACCATTGGCGCTAGCATTCCTGCTGCCATGAAACCACCAACACCAGTTAGTGTGTAGTTTAAAAATTGACGACGGGATACTCTTTGTTTATCGCTCATTCTTTTCCCCCCTCTGTGCTGTAATCCATGCATCATGGATTGATAACATACAGTTTACTAGGACATTACTATGATAGCGTAATCTTAAAGCGCGGTCAATATAATATCAGGGGTAACCCAAAGTTTTCCCCTTACCAGTAAGCTTGAATAAGTTCACTCACCTGACTAACCTGTTCTTTAACAAATGATTTTGTTTCCGTTGACTTGAGGTCTCTATCATTCATGCTAGGCACCCAGATTAAATGTCCTGCGAGATTTTTCTCCCATCTCTTCCATTTTGTATCAAAAGTAAATAAAAATACATGATCGAAGGGTTGTTTTTGAAATTTTTCAATCCAATGGTTAATTCGCTCCACTTCAGTTTCATAAAAATCAGTTAAATAGTTGTAATCTGGGGCTGTGAAAATTCGTCCCCGATAGTCTTTTTCTAAAAGTTGTGTAAATACTTGATTCAATTCTCTTTGGAAAGCCTCTTTCACCATTTTTTCGTCTGAATCTGGACTTAACGGGATAAGAGGGATGAATAGTGTATCTACATACTCTTTTTCAGAAACATATAATTTTGTATCGTTTTTAGTCCACTGCATAATTATCCCTTTCCTTTCACCTATTCCTTTCTATTTTACTAAAAAAATACAAAAAGAAAAGCTAAGAGGAACATTTCCTCTTAGCTTTTCTTAAATTAATAACATTTCAAAGCTTCATTAACTTCGACTAGAGCTTTTGCTAAATGATTAAACTCACTTTGATCCCCTTCTTGAAGGGATTGATCAATTCGCTTTTCAAGTTGTTGCTTTTTGTATAACAGAAGGCTTGATGAAAGCAACTGTTCAGCCTCTTCGCGATCATTTTCATTCTTGTAATGATCTTTAGGTAAATAAGGATTTTCTTCCAATACTAAAGCATACATCGAACACTGATGAGCATTCTCAAAATTCATTTGAATGTAGATAGGCTCCTCTTGGTTCATCCGTAAATCGTGAAATGACTTTTCTGCATCATTTGTCATAACTTGGCCTTTGTAAAAACGAAATGGAGGATCTTTTACTCCCTGGGCTGTTATTTCCATTCCACGGGGACATAACTTTACATCTTCTACGAAACACACATACGTAAGTAATGATTCATGATTCATCAAATAATTAAGAATCCAGACACTTTCACGCTTTTTTAGTTGATAATGATTTAAGAACCAGCGGACAAATTCTTTTTTTTCATTAACAGAAATCGGTGTTTGCATAGGCGCCCCCTCCTGCGCATTGGTATTTACTTTTCCTTTAATCGATTGATAAATTCTTCTACTTCTGTGTTAGACGGATCAATTAAGAGATACTCTTCCAATACTTTCTGGCCTTCTTCCATTTTGCCTTCTTCAATTAAGAAATATCCATAGGCCTTTAAGAATACGTCATCTTCCTTCAGAGAAGGATATGCACTTCTATAGTATTCTAGAGCCTGGCCGAAGTCTTCCTCTTCTTCATAAGCTTTAGCAAGTTCAAACAAGTAACCAGGATCTTCTTCGCCCAACGTAATAAGTTGGTTAATTAATTCTATGATTGATTCATTGTCACCATCACTCTTATAATTCTCAATTAAGAAGAGAACCGCTTCTTTATAACCAGGATCAAGCGCAACTGCTTCTCTCATATAATTATACCCGGATTTTATATCTCCTGACTTATGAGATAAAGTTCCAGCTAAATGATAAAGTTCTTTATTATACTCATCTTTGGCCAGTCCTTGTTTCGCCATTTCCAGCGCTTCCTGAGGCATTCCTTCTGTTTCATAAGCTTGAGCAAGCAAAGGATAGACGGATTGAAAATAAGGATCTTCATCAATTAATCGTTCCCAAACGTGAATCGCGATATCATTACGCAAAGCCTGAAAAGCTACAAAACCATAGCGGAACATAACATCCGGATTATCTTCCTCGACTTTTTGGAAGTATTCTAATGACTTTTCAAACTCTCCATTAGCAGCGAAAGCTTCAGCCAATCGTGTGGCTACTTCAATCTCCGCTATTACCGGCTGATGATGCATAGCATTCTCGTAAAAAGGGATACACTTATTATATTCACCGTTTGAAAAAGCTAGTTCACCTAGTCCAAAATCAATTACAGCTTCGTTAGGTTCTATTTGCTTTGCTGATAACAATTTTTGCTCAGCTACTTCAAAAAGCCCTTGAGATTGATACAGGTCAGCGAGTTGAAGTAAAGATTCTAGATATCCTTCATCCTCAGGGTTAAACTCGTTGAGTAAATTTATCGCGTCTGCATCTTCATTTAAATCAATATGAATTTCCGCCATCATTACCTTTAGTTCTTGTTCCTTAGGATAGCGTTCCATCAACTCTTGGAGTAACATCTTTGCGTCCTCTAACAATCCCCACTGTATATATAGCTCGGTAATCGTAAAGCGTTCCTCTTCATCTGCTTCGGGTAGATATTCCTGTAATATAGTTAACGCTTCTTCGGTTTTTTCTGCTTCCATTGCCTGGATCGCTTTATGAATTTCCTCCATAGATGACTTCCTTTCAACATTCAAACAAAATGTTTATAGATTGAACTTTTAAAATGTATTCCTTTTGTTAAGGATTCCAACTTCTGATTGATTTGAAGAAGCTGACCTCTCATTACTGTAACATTTGGAATAGCATCATGATATAAAAAATAACCGCCCTCATCAACTAACTCGTCTACATTCCGCTCATAGAGATTATAATCGGCGAAAGCAGAATCCGTTAAAGCTCCTTTATAAGGGTAGATTCCAGTATCTTTTATATTATTCAAAGTTAAAAGTCCATCTTTAATCGGATTTGTTAATTTAATGATACCATATTTGGTACAGATATTTGTCCAAAACCTTTCGTAATTCATCTCGGAATTTCTACGTTTTTTGACAGAGTAAGTAAAGGGAATACGACGATTACATTGCGCTTGGACCATCCAGCCCCAAGGGATATCTTGCAAATCTTCAAGATTCTCAACACTAACGATAATAAATGGTGATTTCTGCCTTGCATAAAAGCGTATCATCTCTGGTTGTAGCACATGAGAAGAAATTCGAGGAACAATCATAAAATCAATTGCCAAATCACTCATCTTTTTAACGAGCTGTTCGTATTCCATTCGATAATGACGATTGGTATATATAAACTGTTGGACAAGTAAAAGAGTACAGCCTTTTTTAATATACGAGGTACAATCTTCTAATGGAGATGGAGAACGACTTAAGGGAATACACGTATCTACCATGACTTGACCAGGTGCAACAATAAATCGATCAATACCCATATTCACGACTTGCTCGTTTAACTGCTGTGACGGTTTATTAAATTTGTCCCCGTTGACGAAAAGCTCCCCATATTTCGTTTGATCACCTTCAAACATCGTTCCATGAAACCAATAAGCTCCCATACGAAAGACCTCCAAAAGGCTTTATATATCGTATGAGAGCTTATATTATTCTATGAATTCTATTTGCAAACTTCATGTAAATGATCAAAAAAGTTAGGGTAGGAAATATTAATACAATCCTTATCCTCAATGGTAACAGGTGATTTGGAAATTAAAGAAGCAATCGCTCCCATCATCCCAATCCTGTGGTCCCCATATGAGTGAATCGTCCCTCCCTGAAGAGTTGTATCACCATAAATAACCATACCATCTTCGGTAGGTTCCACACGAGCCCCTATGTTATTCAAGTTAGTCGCTACGGCTTTGATACGATCAGTTTCTTTCACTCTTAACTCTTTCGCATCTTTAATGACAGTTGTCCCTTTAGCCTGTGTAGCAGCCAATGCAAGAATTGGGATTTCATCAATTAAGTTAGGGATAAGATCTCCTTCAACCGTTATCCCGTGAAGGTAACTAGATTTCACACTTATTCTGCCAACCGGTTCATGACCAACTCTCTCTGTTTCTTCTACCTCTAACTCAGCACCCATTTTTCTAAGAGCTGTTAATATCCCATCTCGAGTTGGATTCAATCCAACTCCCTCAATAGTTATCTCACTATCAAAAACTACAGATGCAGCCACTAGGAAGAAAGCTGCTGAGGATATATCTCCTGGAACTCGCAAATCTGAGGCTTTCGGCTGCTGATCTCCCTTAATCATTAACTCATTGTCTTTTTTTGTAAGATGAATTCCATACTGAGCCATTAGCATCTCTGTGTGGTTTCTTGTTATTCCTTGTTCAATGACAGTAGTCTCACCTTCAGCAAGCATACCAGCTAATAATAATGCTGATTTCACTTGAGCACTTTTCACGTTCATCTTAATCTCTTTTCCAATTAGCTTTTTCCCTTGAAAAGCAAGTGGAAGCAGTTTAGACTGTTCTCGACCATAAATTTCAGCCCCCATTTTAGATAAGGGAACAACCACACGGTCCATAGGTCGCTTAGATAAAGAAGGGTCTCCGTAAGCCGTACTAAACATAGGCAAGGCTGCCAAAATACCACTCATCAACCTAGCCGTCGTGCCTGAATTACCAAAATTAATAGGTTGTGTGGGAGCTTTAAGTGAGGCGATTCCTTTTCCATGAATAGTTACATTTGTCCCTATTTGTTCAATTTCTACACCAAACTCTCTAAATGCTTGAACAGTTCGCAAACAGTCCTCTCCAATTAAAAAGTTTGAAATATGGGAGGTGCCTTCTGCCAATGCCGAAAAAATGACAGCTCTGTGGGAAATTGACTTATCACCAGGTACAGATAAAGTACCATTGATACCATTAAGTGGTGGGTTTAACTGAACTTGATTCATTTTTTTAGCCCCCTTATTGTTCAATCATTACCTCATAACCTATTTGTGATAATAAATCATGACTCTGCTGTTGCTCTTTACTGGATGAAAAGCTAATACGCAATACTCCAGTTATTCCTTCTCTAATTTCTAAAATTTCAATATTCTTTATGCTGATCTCAATCTCAGCTAACCGCTGGATCACTTTATAAATGGCACCAGGCTGATCATGAATATCCACATACAAATCGTAGAAAGCCGGAATAGCACCTTTTTCTTTCATCGGGAGACCATCTCGATACGTCTTAGCCTGGGCTAAATAATCATATGTAGATTGCTTCTCTTCTTTCTCCAACAACAATTTGATCTCCTGCATTTCGTCGATCCAATCATCGAGCATCTTCATGAGTAACGTACGATTTTGAAAGAAGATATCTTGCCAGAGTTTTGGATTACTAGATGCAATTCGAGTAATATCCCGAAAACCACCCGCTGCTAAATGTTCTAAATAAGGATGAGTCTTCTGCCATTCTTTTGCCTGATGGACAAGTGAGGAGGCGATTAGGTGAGGAAAATGAGAAATGACTGCAGTCATTTCATCATGCTCCTGGGTACTAAATGTTAAAAAACGCGCTTTTGTTTCTGAAAAAAGTTGTTTTAACCGTTCAGCTTGGACATCTGTCGCTGATTCACTAGGTGTTAATACATATATAGCATTTTCAAATAAATGCGGTTTAGCTGCAGAATACCCCTGTTTATGAGACCCCGCCATTGGGTGACCACCCACAAATGAAACATAAGGATTTATAATCTTCTCAGCAGCCTCCAGCACTTGATTTTTCACAGACGACACATCAGTAACAAGTAAAGGTTTATCCAGTGTACATTCATTTAATTTGTTTAGATAATTAATCGTTAATGAAATAGATGTTGCCAAGACCAAAACATCCGCTCTTTGACATCCTTCTATAAAATCATCTACTTCTTCATGAATAACGCCTTGCCTCTTAGCCAATTCAATAGTTTTCTGATCATGGTCCAATCCAATTATCTTATAGTGGTCCTTTGCAGCTACATTCATAGCTAAGGATCCACCAATTAAGCCAAGACCTACAAAAAATACGGTTTGACTCATCTTGTCACGCTCATTAACTTTTCTTTTATTTCTGACTGAATAATTTCCATATCTTCTTTCTTACCAATTGTTAGACGGATTGAGTTTGGTAATCCTAATGCTTCACCGGACCTAACAATAAATCCTTTACTCAACAAGTGGTCAAACATTTCATCCCCACTTACAGGCAAGTGTACAAGGACAAAGTTTGCTTCTGAAGGATAGTAATCTACTTGAAGATCATCAAGAAAACTCATTAACGCATTTTTATTCCTAGAATTCTCTTTAGTTGTCTCTTGAATAAAGTTCTGATCATCTAGTGCTAATAGAGCAGCAGCTTGACCAATAGTTGATGTGTTAAACGGTTCACGCGCAGGCTCTAATGTTGCAATCAACTCTTTAGAAGCAACTCCATAACCTACTCTTAATCCAGCTAAACCATAGGCTTTAGAGAATGTACGCAACACCATTAAGTTGTTGTATTGTTTCAATGCTGATATTGACTCAAATGCATCAGTTGTTTCCATATATTCATAGTAGGCCTCATCCATTACAACAAGTACATGATTAGGACACTTATCTAACACACCCCTTACACTTTCTTCTGATATGTGCACGCCTGTTGGATTGTTCGGTGTACACAACCAGAGAACACGAGTGTTTTCATCCACTTGTTCTAGCATTGCTTCAAGATTATGGTGCCCTTCTGACAAGGGAACTTCCCTTACTTCAGCACCTTCTATTAGTGCATTGTGCTTGTATTGCGGAAATGTTGGAGTCGCCATAACTGTATTAGCACCTGGCTCCAAAAAAGTCCGACAAATAATTTGAACGATTTCATCGGAACCATTTCCAAAGATTAGGTGTTCCTCGCTCACATTCAAAAATTCAGCGACCTTCGTACGTAGGGATGCTGAATAGCCATCTGGGTACTTTTCTAGCTGTTCGATTAGTTTAGGAAGTTGGTTTTTAACTTGTGGAGAGAACCCAAAAGGATTTTCATTAGATGCTAGCTTAACAATTTTATCTAATCCGTATTCCTTTTTAACTTCATCTATTTGTTTCCCTGGTTTATAAGGTGTCATTTGTTTTAATATCTCTTTAGCCTTCACTTACGACACTCCTCTTTAGCTTTTTAAGTCTGGTCTTAGAACGGTTGCTCCCTGATGATAAATGTGTTCAATTTCATTTTGTTTACTTGAGGTGTTTACTGTCATCATGACACGTACACATTTACCTAAGCTATCAGGTACGGGGATTTCCCGCATACACATTACCGGAACATAAGTCCAGCCCTCAAGCTTCCTTACTGACTTTGCTGGAAATGTAGCATTTAAATCTTCCGTTACAGTAAATAGCACAGAAGCAACATCTTCAGCTTTCACATTATTTTGATGAACCATATCGGCTATAAGTTCATGGGATCGGGATACAAGTTCTTCCGAATCATTGGTTTCCACAGTAGTCGCTCCTCTAATTCCTCTTATCAATTTGGCTCACCTCTTCTACAAAATCATTTAAATATTGATGAAGTTTAGTTTCACTAATCTTTTCGACTGTCGGACTTCCTACAGCTTCTAATAAAACGAAATGAATATTATTATCTATCGTTTTTTTATCCCATCTCATTCTGTTTACTAGCTTCTCAGGATTTACTTTTAATAAAGTATCAATTGGATACTCATTTTTTATGAGCCATTGCACATATGATTTAGTAGGGAGAGAAACTTTAAAGGAATCCTCACTTATTTTCATAGCAAACCATATTCCAATAGCTACTGCTTCTCCATGAGTAATCTCACCATAACCTAATTCAGCTTCCATGGCATGGGCAAGTGTGTGACCTAAATTCAGATGTCTTCTTACACCATGTTCTTTTTCATCTTGTTCAACAACCTCCGCTTTCACTTGTATACCTAAGGTTAAATGATCTTCCAACTGTTGATATGAAAGAGCAGATAAATCCTCCACCAGCAGTTGTTCACACCATGACATATCACTCAGCAATGCATGTTTAACCACTTCGCCATATCCTGAGCGAATTTCTTCTACTGGTAAAGTCTGAAGTGTTTCTGTGTCATAAATAACCTGAATAGGACTATAAAAGCAGCCTATTAGATTTTTTCCTTGTTTATGATTTATAGCTACTTTCCCACCAACACTGCTGTCATGAGCAAGAATCGATGTCGGCATTTGCAGAAAATCAACACCTCTTAAATAGGTAGAAGCAACAAACCCTGATAGATCACCAACCATACCGCCACCTAACCCAATGATTAGCGAATTACGATCTAGTTGGTTTGTAATACAGGCATTTAATAAATTACTATACTGTTCCATACTTTTTGAAGCTTCTCCAGCTGATACGATACTATGGGAAACTTCAACATCTTCAGGAAATGCATTGATCACTTCATCTAGATAAAGAGGACCTACCTTGCTATCAGTTATTACTAGAACCTTCGCATACTTTTTATCTAAATGGTCTTTTAGTTGCGTACGCAAACCCTTTTTTATAACAACTTGATAAGAATGTGTCGAAGATGAAATCATTAAAGTACTCATTAAAATTCACGCATTTCTTCACGATACTCATCAACAGCTTTCTTTAATCTTGGAAAGTAGTCAGCCGGAAATTCTTCAGTGATAGCTTTAGCCAATTCGAATGCAACAACGTGCTCCATAACCACAGATGCCGCGGGTACAGCACAAGAGTCTGAACGCTCAATACTAGCTTGGAAAGGTTCTTTTGTTTCGATATCCACACTTTGAAGAGGTTTATAAAGCGTAGGAATCGGTTTCATGACTCCTTTAACTACTATAGGCATTCCAGAAGTCATGCCCCCTTCAAAACCACCTAAACGATTGGTTCGACGGTAATATCCACGATCTTTGTCCCATAGTATTTCATCATGTACTTCACTACCGTTGTGACGGGCTGCTTCAAATCCTAATCCAAATTCAACACCTTTAAAGGCATTAATACTCATTACAGCTCCAGCAATTTTCGCATCTAATTTACGGTCGTATTGCACATAGGAGCCCATTCCTGGAGGCATACCTTCGACGTAGACCTCACAAACGCCTCCGATGGAATCTCCTTCTTTTTTAGCAATATCAATAGCTTTCATCATCTTTTCAGCTGCTGATTCATCAAATGTACGTACTGGAGAATCTTCGGAGATACGAGCACGCTCTTCTACACTTAAATTTTCATCGACTTCACTAACAATACCAGCAATTTCTCGAACATAACCTGCTACCTCAATACCTAATTCGCGAAGAAGTACTTTTGCAACGGCTCCAGCTCCTACTCGCGCTGCTGTCTCTCGTGCTGACGAGCGTTCGAGTACATTTCTCATATCTCGATGTCCATACTTCATTCCACCATTCAAGTCGGCATGCCCTGGTCTAGGTCTTGAAATAGTACGCTTTACGTCAGCGTCCTCTGGCAGTGGGTCTTCCCCCATTATATTGATCCAATGTTTAAAATCGTCGTTATGAACGACTAAAGAAATTGGAGATCCCAAAGTGTAACCATGACGAACCCCACTTGTAATATCTACTAAATCTTTTTCAATTTGCATACGGCGTCCTCTACCATAGCCGCCTTGTCTTCGTATTAAAGATTCATTTATTTGTTCTGGAACAAGGGGTAAGTGTGATGGTACTCCCTCAATGATTGTTGTGAGTTGCTTCCCATGTGACTCCCCTGATGTTAAATAACGCATAATGAACGTCCCCCTAGTATTAAAATTTACGTACTACTATATCATAAGGATATATCTTTGTGTTCTTCAAATATTCAATCTATTAGAAAAAATCAATGTAAACGTTTACCTAACTAGATTTTTGGTAAAAAAACGTGTCGAATACTGAAAACTGATAATGGTTCGGTGAAAAGATCTGTTCCGTGCTTCCTACAAAAAAGATACCGTCCTTTTTCAACGATTCACTAAATTTTGTATATATCTGCTGTTTGGCTGATTCGGTAAAATAAATAAGAACATTTCTACAAACTATAAGATCACAATCTTTTTCATAGCGATCGGCTAACAAGTTATGTTTTTTAAACGTCACACACTTTTTCGCGTTTTCACTGATTCGAAATAGTTGGTCTTCCTTTGTAAAGTATTTCTCTCTGATCTCTAGTGGCACTTCTTTGAGAGAACGCTCGGGATACAAACCAATTTTCGCCCGCTGCAATGCATTACGATCAATGTCAGTTGCTATTATTTCCAATTGATGCTCAGGAATAAACTTCAGTAAGACCATAGCAAGCGTATAAGGCTCTTCACCTGTAGAACAAGCTGCGCTCCACACTTTTAATTTCTTTTGACGCTTTAATAGATGAGGAATTACTTTCTGTTCGAGAATATCCCATCGTTTTTTATTACGGTAAAATTCTGATACGTTAATCGTCATACGGTCCAAAAGCTCATTGAAAAGTGTTGGAGTTGCTTGTACCGCTTCAAAGTATTCAGCGAAGCTTGTGAAGCCTCGCTTATCACGAAGAGAGGTTAACCTTCGCTTCATCTGCGCTTCTTTATAAAAAAGCAGATCAATCCCAGATTCTTTTTTTAATTTATGTACGAAAATTTCATAATCATTTTCCATGAACGATAAGCTCCTTACAAAACATCTTCTTTTACAGAGTAAAGCATTAAATTAATGCTGTAAAGTTTATCTATAAAAAAGAAGCTATCTCAGTTAAGGTTCCACGTTGAGGCCCCTCTTTGAGATAGCTTCTTTACATTTAAGTTAATAAACCCACGACAAGTTATCTTTACTATAGTTAAGTAAATCAGTTTGGTCAAAGAATAAACCAATTTCACGATCAGCACTTTCCTTAGAATCTGATCCATGAATTACATTCTTACCGACTGTTAACCCAAAATCTCCTCGTACTGTTCCTGGTATAGCTTCTTTTGGATTGGTGGCGCCCATCATCTGGCGAGCTGTGAGAATTACATTTTCCCCTTCCCAAACCATACCAAAAACTGGACCGGAAGTAATGAAATCAACAAGATCTTTAAAGAAAGGTTTTTCTTTATGTTCACCATAATGTTCTTCTGCCAAAGCCCGATCGATTGTCATTAGCTTTGCCCCTACTAGTTTAAATCCTTTTCTTTCAAATTTGGCAATAATATCTCCTATCAAATTACGTTGAACTCCATCTGGCTTAATCATTAAAAATGTTTTTTCCATGATAAACACCTCAGTTTATGTAATTTATGAAAGCGCTTTAGTCAGCGCCATTAAAAATTTTATCAAAAGAATAGGATTGTGGCAAGCAAATTTACTAAGTTCTTCTTTTTCCGATATACTTTGCGATTCCTTTTAACGTTTGTTTGGCTTTATTTTGAGGAAGCTGCTCTAGGGCTTGATAAGCTTTCTTTAAATATCGATCGCTGACTGCAAGAGATCTTTCAATAGACCCGTTTGTCTTTATTGTGTTAATAACACGAGATAGATCTTCTGCTGTAGGATCTTCTTTTTGAAATAACTCATGAAGCTCCGTTTTAACATCTTGATCTTCTAGAGAATACAACACAGGCAAAGTTATGTTCCCTTGTAATAAATCACTACCCGCTGGTTTACCTAGTTCTTGTTCAGAAGCAGTGAAATCTAATACATCATCAATAATTTGATAAGACATCCCAACATAGTACCCATAACGGAACAAGGCCATTTCTTCCTGTTTATTAACATTAGAAGCGATGGCTCCCATTCTACAGCTTGTAGCGATAAGAATTGCAGTCTTTCGCTTAATACGCCGCAAGTAATGACGTAAATTTTGATCAAGGTTATATTTATCCCTGATTTGTTCTATTTCCCCTAAACAAAGTTCTACCATCGTTTCAGCTAAAACTTGATGGGCACGCGGGTTATTCAGTGTAGATAAATTTTCTAAAGATCGAGCAAATATGTAATCACCTGTGTACATGGCAATTCGGTTGTCCCATTTTGACTTTATCGTAGGTTCTCCTCGCCTCATTTCAGCTTCGTCTATCACATCATCATGAACTAACGAAGCCGTGTGGATTAACTCCAGAGAGACAGCCACTGCTTTCATTCTTTCAATATCATAATCTCCAAATTTACCTGCAAGTAACACAAACACAGGTCGAATTCTCTTTCCGCCCGCTCTCAACAGTTGACTAGAAGCTTCTCTTAACACGGGGTTATTTGATTGGATCGTCTCGTTTACCGCGTCCTCAATAGTCGCTAAGTCTTGTTTTAAAAATGAATATATCATGGCTAATTTCATATTTTTCATCCTCAATTAATGCGATTGCTTTTCACCCATATGCATAGCCGCTACGCCACCTGTAAAGGATTTAACCTCAACATGAGCCAATCCGGCTAGTTCAAACATTGCTGTAAGATCGTTCTTACCTGGAAAATCTTTTGCAGATTCATGGAGCCAACTATATTCCTCATAGCTTTTGGCAAGAAATTTACCAAATAGAGGCATAACATGTCCGAAGTATATATAATATAGACGCTTAAAGATTGGATTAGTCGGTTGTGAGGTTTCTAGACAAACAACTTTCCCTCCAGGCTTGACTACTCGCTGCATTTCTTTTAAAACTTGTTGATAGTCTGGGACATTTCTTAAACCAAATCCAATCGTTACATAATCAAATTGATTATCTTCAAACGGTAAATCCATCGCATTCCCATGTTCAAACTCTACATGTTTCTTACCTGAAGCTAACTTCTTTTTAATCGCTACAGATAACATATTGACACTAAAATCAAGTCCGATAACTTTACCTGATGGACCCACTCGATCAGCCAAAGACATCGTCCAATCCCCCGTACCACAGCAAACGTCCAAAGTATAATCACCTTCTGTAACCTTCATACACTTCATTACATCATTTCTCCAAAGACGATGTTGCTGAAATGATATAATAGAGTTCATTGTATCGTACCGACTATATATTTTTTCAAAAACGCTATGAACACGTTCTTCTTTAGACTGCGGTTGCATGACTTACCCTTCCTCTACAATATGGGTTTTATAAAATTTATGATAAATAGTTGAATCAAAATAGTTTTTTAACCAATTAAAGTGAATAGGTAACTTAGATACAGTTGTTTCTAAGTTTGAAATATGTTTTTGGAGCAACTGTTCAATGTTAAAAACAAGCTGACCGCCTGACTCAAAAGAACCTGGTCTTTTTACGAGCAGGTCCATTACTGGCGAAAAACGTCCTTCTTGATAACTATTTTTCTCTTCAAGTAACTTTTTAGCCAATAACCAATCCCCAGCCATATCATTAATCGTTGTTCTTTGCACATAAGTCGCCACTCGTTGGATAAGAAGAGACTCGATCTTTTTTAAAGACCCTAGAAATTCTTGAAACGAGCTTACATCCTTATAATATAATTCCATTTTTAATTCATTGATTTCTTTTATGGCACCCGCCAATGTACGAATCATTGGAATATCGTTTAATTGTGATAAAACATAGTAATACAATCCACTATAATAATCCCCAGCTAAGACTGTCAATTGTCTTGTTCGGACAGTCTCCTGTTCTTCCTCATCTTCAGACAATGTCACCAAATCATGAGTATCAAGGGCTATTTGGACAAGCATTGTTGTGACAATATACTTTTCCTTCTTAACTGAAGAAAGAGTGGTGTGATCCATAATGGAAGTCAGAATAGCAAGTTTATCTTCGTCAATGACAGGGTCAGCTATAAACTTTGCCAAAAAAGGATGACGGACTTGAGCAGCTATTTTATTTTTCAAATGTTCTATGTGCATTTCTGTTGGAGTCACCTTTTATCACCTGATCCCTTTCGTGGACACGCCTAAAACATGTTTATTATAGCATAATCTTACTAGTAACGCTTTATTATGTACTTGGCAGAGCCACATTACTCTGCTTCGTTAGTGATTTCACCATGACTTGTCTGAATTACAGCTTTACCTCGAATCTTAACAGCTGAAGTATGTTCAGTAAATTGAGCGATCATGACCTCATTCCGATCTAACTTTTCCGAGTGGTGAAAGCGTGTATCTGTCCCTCTCGTTAAACCTATTACATTCACTCCATCTTCTAAAGCTTTTATTACAAAAAAATCATTTTCTGAAGTAGTCATTTTTTCTGACTCCTTTCTTAAGACTTACTATCTCTTACTCCTACTATTATGTCAAAAATTCTACCTTTTTACCACAAAAAAAGGGTGCTATAAAAAGCACCCCCTTCTATGCCCTATGTAGCTTTACTTTACAGCATCTTTTAGGGCTTTACCAGGTTTGAAAGCCGGAACTTTACTGGCAGAGATTTCGATCTCTTCACCTGTTTGTGGGTTACGACCTTTACGAGCCGCACGTTCACGTACTTCAAAGTTACCGAATCCGATAAGTTGAACTTTCTCACCGTCTTTTAGTGAATCCATGATAGATTCGAATACAGAATCAACCGCTTGAGTTGCGTCTTTTTTGGAAAGCTCAGCTTTCTCAGATACTGCATTGATTAGGTCTGTTTTGTTCATGACATTCACCTCCTTCCAAGAAGGTTGGTCTTTTAAGTGACGATTCATTCACTTAAAGTGCCTCATTTATCACCAACATATGATGACAAGCCTTATATTAAACGACTTTGTACTGAAATTCAATAGAGAATACTTTTAAAATGCCTATTTCTAGCCATTTCTCTGTAATTATCGCAATTATAACTGGTAAAAATGGTTGATTTTACTTTTCACACAAAAACCGCAGAAACCCTGATATATCAAGGTTTCTGCGGTTTTTGCTTCGTTTTGTTCAAAGAAAATGATTCTAGAAAAATAACAGTGCGAAATTTCTTTAATAAAAAAATTAAAACGGCCCGAATAGGAGCCGTTAGAGGATAATTGCAATCATTCCGCCAGAACCCTCATTTATTATTCGTTCTAAAGTTTCTTTTAATTTATAACGAGCATTTTCTGGCATTAAGGACAACTTAGCCTGAATACCTTCCCTTACAATCGAACTCAGTGACCTTCCAAAAATATCTGATTTCCAAATGGAGAGAGGGTCTTCTTCAAAGTCCTGCATTAAATAACGTACAAGTTCTTCACTCTGTTTCTCTGTTCCAATAATTGGAGAAAATTCGGATTGAACGTCTACTTTAACCATATGAATGGATGGAGCTACTGCCTTTAGTCTGACTCCAAACCTAGAGCCTTGACGAATAATCTCTGGTTCGTCTAATGCCATATCTTCTAGAGAAGGAGCCGCAATTCCATATCCAGTCTGTTTCACCATCTGCAAGGCGTCAGCAACTTGATCATATTCACGTTTAGCATGAGAAAAATCTTGCATAATTTCAAGTAAATGATCCTTGCCGCGAATTTCCTCACCTACGATCTCTTTTAGAATATGATCATACAAATATTCAGGGGCCTGTAAATCTATTTCCGCAATTCCTTCTCCAAGATCCATCCCTGAAATATGAGCTCCTGTAATATGTTCAAACTGATCAAAGTTCCCAATAACTTGATCGACGTCTCTCAAGCGTTTGATATCCTGAACCGTTTCCTCAATGGCTGTCTGCAAATGTTTTCTCAACCAATGACGAGAATCAAGAACCATGACCCAGCTCGGTAAGTTTACATTAACCTCTAATACCGGGAACTCAAACAATGCTTCGCGAAGCACATTATGAACATCCTGCTCCCTCATACTTTCTACAGATAAAGCTAAGACAGGAATGTCATATTTTTCTTGTAAATCATTTTTTAATTTCTCAGTCCTTTCACTATGAGGCTGCGCAGAGTTAACAACCATAATAAAGGGTTTACCTACTTCTCTTAACTCCTCCACTACTTTTTCCTCGGCTTCCACATAATCAGCACGTGCAATCTCGCCAATCGTTCCATCCGTGGTCACAACAATACCTATGGTAGAATGCTCTTGAATAACTTTCTGAGTACCAATCTCTGCTGCCTCATTAAATGGAATCGCGTCTTCATACCATGGTGTATGAATCATGCGAGGGCCATGCTCATCCTCGTATCCCACAGCTCCCTTAACAGCATATCCTACACAATCAACCATTCGAACACGCACATCTAAATGCTCATCAAATTGAATAGAAGCTGCTTGATTAGGAACAAACTTAGGTTCAGTAGTCATAATCGTTTTTCCAGCAGCACTTTGAGGCAATTCATCCATGGCTCTTTCTCTTTCTGCACTATCCTCCATGTTTGGAATGACAACTAATTCCATGAATTTTTTTATAAAAGTAGATTTTCCTGTACGAACGGCACCTACAACTCCCAGATAAATATCTCCGTTCGTTCGCTTGGAAATATCACTGAAAACATCAACCTTCTCCAAAGGATCCCCTCCCAGATAAATTTCACTAAATTACAAGCTTGGACACTTTCATTCTATGACATTGCCTTACTGAATTATGCTTGAAATTATAAGAAATCGAAGAAGTACTGAAAGTAACACACCCCTTTAAAATAGAGGTCATCAATAAAGTCTGGTTCTCTGTCAAATGTGGTGGTGGAGAATGATCTCCATCACCCTTTTGATTTAGCTGCTTTCGCATAGTTTGTTGCTTATGCCACCGCAGCCTGAATACACTTCGCTTTCCTCGGGTGACCCGCGAGGTTTCCTCGAACTTGTATATGGCATTTATTCTTTGCAGATTTTTGCAGCATGTTTATTAGAAATGTGTGATAAATAAATGAGCTTTTAAATGAATGGAGAGGTAATTTATTCAATTGTTTTGAGTAGCTTTATTCAATTATTTTGAGTAGCTTTATTCCATATAAGTGCAGAATTGCTGAAGACTCGATTCCGAGAATAACGCAATTGAAGCCTGATACAGACCAGGGAATATGGCCATCACACGTTCTATTGAGCCATTAGATAATTTGTTAAAAATTGGGTGTGATAACCCTATTTATATGAAGTGTACATAGGAAAAAACTCGGTGGCAATAACTTCAGGCCATAAGCGGCAGCTATGAGCTTACCTGATGTGTATGCCCACCCTCACCACCACTCCTTGTGAAGACCGTTTCTGAATTTATAGTACAGGATCTATTAGTGGCAGAAGTGGATCAATTTCATGGCACAAACAGATCATTTCAATGCCAATATTCCCACAGCAAAAAGGTTTCGTTCCACTCTTCATAGTAATGAGGGATGGGACACCTCGGCCTTTTTGTGACGCAACTTTAAGGTCAAAAGAAAGAATGGAGTGCATTTTTTTTATTCTCCTGAGCTACTGTTAGATCAAGCATGACCACAACATTCATTATAGAGCCTTTTTCTAAGAACCCTACAAATATAGAAAAATAAAGGAAGGGGATCACCATATATTGTAGGTGATCCCCTTCCTTTATTTTTCTATATTTAGATTAATTTTGTTCTGATTTTCTTAAATTATCAGTTTTTTAGCGCCTCAAGATAAGAGAGGGTCTCATATTATGAGTCACTGCTCATGAATACTGGTTCTTCCCCCTCAATTGTATAAGCTGGAGAATATGCTGGAGCGAAAGGTTCATGATCTGTTAAGAGATAACGAATATCATCTCCTTCTGTATAAGAATGTTCCTTCTGTCTCATAAGCTCATATAATTCTTTTCGATAATCAACTAACAGTTCTCCACGTTCATTAATATAAACAGGCAATTGTTGATCCGAATAAGGACTGTCCACTGTAGGAGGGTTATCGAGGCCCATCTTTTCATACTTAAGGTTATATACCCCTTTCGAAATCTTTTCGTTAAGAGGAGGATATTTGTTTTCATTTTCATAGAAATCAACTTTCGCTTGCAGAGAACGTAAGGATTGGGACATACGCAAATCTACAATTTTCACCGTGGGATCCTCTTCAGGATTTATAATAACATATTGATAATATCCACCATTTTCAAAAGAATTCCCAGGAGATTCGCCCATAAGACCACGGTCACGTAGAGCAGAAAAATCAATCAGATACTTTATAAAGATAGAAGTTTCTTGATCTTTTGTTTTGATAGGAAGCAATCCGGACTCCTGTTCGTGAAATTGATTAACAGCCTGTTGAACCGCGTCCAGCTGCTCCTGATTTGTAGGTTGATTTTGTTTCAGATTTGAATTGGGATATAAACAACCCGATAACATAAAAAGAACAAGTGGGATGGTAAATAATTTCAGCCATTTCATGTTGCGCTCCTCCTTTTAACCTGTGGGTCCACTAAAAACAATATATAGAATGATAATCCCACCAAAAATCATAAATAAATAAGCAATAACAGCGACAATTACAGAAAGAACACCTGATAATTTAAAACGACTTAAATAGATTAGTCCTGTCGCTAAAAATAAAGAAATAATACCTGCAAAGGATATGTACATTTTCAACATAGATACTGACATAGCAATCTCCTCCTAAACTCCCTTAAACCCGATGGCATTATACCACAGGAAGCGAATTCTTCGCAGCAAAAAAATCCGGAGCAATGCTCCGGCTGACTAAATAATTCCCTTTTATAGCTCTTACGTATTTATTGCTACGGATATAGTATGCGTAGTAGTGGAGTACTGTCTCCTTAAACGCCTACATAAAATTAACCTTTAAAGTATTTACTTAACGTATTCATATCTAGAGGTACATTTTGTTTAATGATAGCTTCAACAATTTTATCCTCTTTTTGCTTTGAAACAGGCTTATTGGCTATCGTTGCTAATTGTCTCACCAGACGACGTACAACCTTTTCGTCCGTGAAATCAGCATTTTTTACAGAATCAGCTACTTTATAAACCTCTTCAGGATTAATATTCGCTTTATTTTGCAAATGATCAAAAATATTCTTCTGGAAATTACTCAATTATTTGACCTCCTCGTGCTATTGATTCTTGGTAGTATATGCACGAGGAGAATGAAGTGTTAGTTATTCATTTGATCATCCAAAATGTTTGTTAGATCTTCCATTTCATGCCTGCGTATTCGTGTCATAAGTTGAGTAACAACATCCCGAGGATTAGCTCCTTCAAATAAGATTTGATAAATACCTGAAGTGATAGGCATATCCACATGTTGTTTCTTTGATAATTGATGGGCTGCTTTTGTCGTACGTACCCCTTCAACCACCATACCCATTTCTGCGAGGACCTTATCCAATTTCGAGCCTTCACCTAATTTATATCCAGCCCTCCAATTACGACTATGAGAACTTGTACAAGTAACAATAAGATCACCAATACCAGTCAGACCGGAGAATGTGAGAGGATTTGCTCCCATAGATGTACCAAGTCTAGCAATCTCGGCAAGACCTCGAGTAATTAATGCTGCTTTCGCATTATCACCAAAGCCGAGACCATCGGAAATCCCTGCACCTAAAGCAATAATATTTTTTAATGAACCACCAAGTTCAACACCAACAAGATCTGGAGAGGTATAGACTCTAAACTGTTCGTTGATAAAAAGGTCCTGAACCTTTTCAGCTACGGTTAAGTCTTCAGCTGAAACCGTTACCGTAGTAGGATGCTTTAAACTTACTTCTTCCGCATGACTCGGACCAGACAAAACAACGATGTCATAATAATATTCTCTAGGAATTTCTTCAGAGATAATTTCCGATACACGCTTATAAGTTACAGGCTCGATTCCTTTAGAAGCGTGTGTAATGATCACTTTCTCGCTTACATGTGAAACAAGCTCTTTACACACCTCACGAATCGCTTGGGTTGGAGTAACAAGAATAATATGTTCGACTCCATTAACAACAGAGCCCATATTAGAACTTGCATGAATAGATGACGGGAGTGTAATTCCCTTCAAATATTTTTCATTGGACCTTGTACGGTTAATTTCACTTGCATGGTCTTCGCGGTGTGACCATAAGTGTACTTTGTGACCATTATCAGCTAGGACAATAGCAAGAGCTGTCCCCCAGCTGCCTGCTCCTAGTACAGCTACTTTACCCATGAATCCATTCTCCTCTCAAGCTAACTGCGTTTTCTTGCAATGATTTTAATTGGAGTACCTTCAAATCCAAATGCATCACGAATTCGATTTTCTAAAAATCGCGCATATGTGAAATGCATTAATTCGGACTCATTAACAAATACCACAAAAGTTGGAGGTTTAACCGCGACTTGAGTAGCGTAATATATTTTTAACTTTTGCCCTTTAATAGAAGGAGCCGGATTCATGGCCAAAGCATCCATGATAACTTCATTTAAAATATTTGTCTGAACCCTTCTTGCATGGTTTTCACTTGCTTCGATTACTTTTGGTAATAATGTATGTGTTCTTTTTTTGGTTTTAGCTGATAAGTATACAATGGGGGCATAATCCAAATAGCGGAAATTAGAACGCACATCATCCTCAAATTCCTTCATCGCTTTTTCATCTGACTTGATCGTGTCCCATTTATTAACGACAATAATGACAGCTCTACCTGCTTCGTGAGCATAACCAGCAATTTTTTTATCTTGTTCTTGAATCCCTGTTTCTGCATCTAGCAAGCTTAAGACAACATCAGAGCGTTCAATGGCCTTTAATGCTCTCATAATGCTATATTTTTCAGTGGATTCGTACACTTTACCTCGTTTTCTCATTCCTGCTGTATCGATAATAACAAAATCGCGTTGATCTTTTGTAAATGGTGTGTCAACTGCGTCTCTCGTTGTACCAGCTATATCACTTACAATTACCCTTTCTTGACCTAACAAGCTGTTAACAAGAGATGATTTCCCGACATTTGGACGACCAATCAAACTAAAACGAATGGTATCATCATCCTCCTCTTCTAGAGGTTGTTCTGGAAAGTGTTGCACAGCAGCATCTAATAAATCACCAAGTCCTAGCCCATGAGTACCTGAGATGGGATAAGGCTTTCCAAATCCCAAAGAATAAAACTCATATATAGTTTCCTGCATTTCAGGATTGTCTACTTTATTGACTGCAAGTACGACTGGTTTATTAGATTTAAAAAGTACTTTAGCTACTTCTTCGTCTGCCCCAGTAATGCCATCTCGACCATTTACCATAAATATAATAACATCTGCTTCATCAATAGCAACTTGGGCTTGAGCCCTCATTTGAACGAGTAATGGCTCATCGCCAAGCTCAATACCACCCGTATCAATTATATTAAAATTCGTTGTTAACCATTCTGCTTCAGCATAAATCCTATCCCTAGTCACACCAGGTGTATCTTCAACAATCGAAATCCGCTCGCCTACCAATCGGTTAAAAATTGTAGATTTTCCGACATTTGGGCGACCTACTACTGCAACAACAGATTTTCTCATGAAAGGGTCATCCTTTCTTTACCTTAAGTATATTTTCATTTTAAAAGTAGTAATCTAAAATTACCACTTTCTATAAACTGTCAATTTTCACTCTATTTCATTAGAAAATCAGAAATTATCTAACCTTATCATACTAGCAAATTCATCCTGAATATACAATTAATTTCTTAAAGATGGGTCAACTTATATTCACTGAGAGGTCGTATATATCAAAAAAATTAGGCAAGAGCCCTTTTCCTTTTCCGTTTTTTTCGACTTCGCTTATAACGAACGAGTGAAATTTTCAAATGGGAAACACCTCCAAATAATAGAAGGAGAACCATCCCTTTTATTATAGTTGCATGCATATAAGCAACATCCATCATAAAGACTACGGAAAGACTTAAACTAACAAAATAAGCAGCAACCAAACCTAATGTATTCATAAGAACCCATAACCCAATCTGACTAGATAACGACAATGTTAATTTGTTTATTAAATAGATCAATACAATCAACCCTATAGGCGTACCCGGAAATAAGTACCACACAGGATTTGTCAACAAAAATAAATGAACCAATGTCCATAAAAAAATGAATAGAACAGGCCAAAATTGAGCTAATAAAGGTTTGGATTCTGCCCAGAAATAAAGACCAAAACCTACATGTAAAATGATTGCAACCATACTATTACCTTCAGGTTGAAGCACAGTGGCCCCCATAATCATCTGAATTAAAATATAAAAGAGCAAAGCATCTCTTTTTTTAGAACGCGAATTCAAAAAAAATAGTATAATAATTAAAGTAAACCAGGCAAACCAATAGTAATTATTAGCCATAATCTTCTCTCCTTATACTTATTATGGCTAAAAAATCTTTCATTTAAACTTGAACATATCCAATATCGTTTTAAAGTTATTTATCAGTCAACATGAACTTTCACTCTTTCAATTTAGGCTCTGTTAAAGACGATTATTGATATATGATACAAAAAGGAAACTTCATATTTTCGATCCCCCCCTAAAAAGCTATTTGAATTTCTTGTAAGAGACAATAACCAACACAGCTATTAAGAAACCGAAGAATGTAATAATTATAGGATTAGTGACCAAATTAAATATGTGAAAAGGGGCGTCGTGTGAGTATACAGCTTTAACCCAATTATCCTCACTTTCCTCAACCGCAATTTCAGCACTTGATGATTCACCTTTAATTTCATAATATTTAGTACCTTTAGAATACACATTAGAAGCATTCCCATAATATTTCCCCGTGTTGTTATTGGGTGTTGTCTTCACTTCACCAATAGCTTCGCCAATTTCAGCTTCTGGAACTATTTCTTTTTTTACATCATAAGTTTTACCGTTCCAGATAAGAAAAGGTCCCCAATCTAAAGCACTAACCGGTACAGAAGAAAGGGAAAATACTATAAAAAACGCTATAGTTTTTTTCAGAATAACCCCCCCCCATTTGAAACATCATTTAGATTAACTTGTATACATGGATATGTTACGGCAACTCAGGATTACCTTTTAGGCCTCGATCTGCTCACATGACGTAGCTTATCCGATGCTTCCCGTTCTCCTTACGAAAGCAAGAAGGTCCGGGAAATCGCGAGACTCCACCTTTAAAAGCGAGTGGTTTCCCTTCCCCCATTCTCCGATAAAAAGCAACAAAACCACGATTCTTTTATTGAATAATCCGAAGCTTTAAGCGATATGCAAGAAGGCACCTTCCAGCACAATTCTCACTCGTAAGGAATGCTTTTCACTTGAAGCACCACATCTGATGCTTCCGTTCTCCTCACGAAAACAAGAAGATCCGGGAAATTGCGAGACTCCACCTTTAAAAGCGGAGGCGCCTTGGTCAGCGACGTATGGACTGGACTGAGCTGTCGGAGATAAAGGAAACACGAAGAACATCGTGATTCGATGTTGACTTATCGTACAGAAGCGAGGGAAGTCTCACTAGACGCTAGGCGCTGGAGCTGGATAACGCCGATGTGATTGATGAACTAGATGTAGCCTTCGTCCTTATAAAACGTAAGAGCTGGGATGAA